>CAZSUQ010000840.1:0-2745 GCA_964609935.1 uncultured Thermodesulfobacteriota bacterium
GAGGATTCTCGGTTCGTGATGAGGCTAATTATGTCTCCAGTGAATAGGTCCGCAAAGCTCGATCGGATCTTTAACCGAGGTGGAGGACCACTGATAAATGCGAGCCGGGTCCAAAGAGAGGAACTCGATCACCCGCAACTTCGCCTTTTCAGGGAATCGAATGGACACCTTGTCGTCAATAGGTGAAGGATTCTCCGCGGCTGTGATGGGTTCGTAAGGAGGGGGGCGCAGATTGCTGAAATCCACGTCCCTCTCATAGATGTTGGGGCCGGACAGGACGACATAGACGATGTCGTTCCTTCGGAAAGCCGTCAGCGTAGCCGTGTGTGTGGGTGCCCAGGGGAGCGGAAACCTCCGATAGACCTGGGGGCGCGGCTTCTCCGACAAGTCAAGGAGAACATGCTTTGTATCGTCCCTATGCGTCCCTCTTCGGATCCAATCGTTTCCCGATATCCAGGGGCGTGACAGATCAATGTCCAGCAACACGGGGTCGCCGAGATCCAGTTGCTTGTCTTCAATGGGAGCGAGTTCGGTTTGTCGAACAAAATTTGCGTAGTTTGAAGGCATGATCTGTTCAAGAATCTGTTCCCGCGGGCTCGGAACACGGTCTCGATACAGGGGGAAATGGAAACTGCGAAAGAGGTCTTCGAGGCGATTATGCAACCGGGGCATGGAAGCCCATTCCGGAGAGGGGAGAAGTCCTGCTTTCACGAGATCGGTCTCGGCTTTTAGGTATTCTTCTCGTTCGGAGAGCATCCAGGGGTACTGTTCATAGAATCTCGGGTCATAGGGAAAGCGCAACTTCGTACACCCCATGACGCACACGTACATCAGGAGGATCGTAGCCAGAAGGATACCGGATCGGGAGACCCAGGAGGGGGCCCTGCCGAGAGCCGTGAAACCTTGAAGCGCCGCAAGAAGCACCAGGGGCATCACCGGTGCGACGATGTTCATCTTTTCCACCTGCATCCAGTTCTCGTTCAAAAGAAGCATGCCCAGGTAGGGACCTGTCCAGGCCAGGAAAGGCAACATCTTCTTCCAGTCCGACGAGGACGAAAGGACGCCGATGACGACCAACGAAGACAGAAGCAGACCAAGGCGTGCGATAAACCAAACCGGGACCCAAAGAAAGAGGGGCAACGGATTGAACGGGGTCCGCACGATTTCGGGATAAAAGGGAAAGTTCAACATGCCACGGAGTTTGAAGGAGATCCCAAGGAAGGAATGGGCATGGGGTTGGTATTCTGCAAAACTCTCGAAGGCAAAGGGTGAGCCAAAGGCTGTGAAGTGGTGTGCCAGCACGGGGAAAAGAACAATCAGGAAGGCGAGGAGGTAATCGAGCCATATCTTCCGCGTGTTGCCGCGCTGGAGCTTATGCTTTTTCCATGCGATGTGCGCCAGAACAGGGCCCAAAAGGCACAAGACGCTCACATGGCGAACGGCAACAAGGATGGCGAAAAAGGCCCCAAGAGATCTCGGCCCTGCGGCCGGATGAAAGCACAGGTAAGCCAGGGCGGTGGCAACAAAAAAAGAAATGGAGTTATTGTCGTTCCAGAGCATGTCCGACAGGAAGGGAAGCACGATGAAGAGCAGGGTTGCGAAGAACCGGGTAAAGAAAGCCCCCTTGAAGATATTCCTGGCGAGCAGGAATCCAAAGACACCGTTGAAGGCGATGGTAGCGGCATAAAAGAGGCGTAAACCAACGAATCCGAACAGGAGGCCAAAGGGAGCCAGAAGCGCATAGGCGCCCTCACGCTCCTTGGACTGAAGAAACAGGATCCGATTCGAGGAAGAGAATTGATCGTCTGCAACCGGTACACCAATGGCATGGGACAGGGCGGTGTGCAGGCACGTATTGCTGTGTGCATCCGTCTGAAAAAGAAGGAGACCTGCCGCAAAGCCGCAGACGACAAGGGCTGCGATGACCAGGCTCTCCCATTGCGGGCGGCCCATCAAGATGAATCTTCGAAACATCTGGATCATATCCGTTCTGTTTCGGAGTGCAATCAGAAGGAAGATGATGTTTAGGAGCCAGAACGTAGAATGCTCGTACCGCCCGAAGCGAAGCATTCCAATTGCATAACCGCCCCATCCTGCAACCAGGAGAGCTAAGCCCAGGGAAGCAACCAGATCCCATCTGGATGCTTTCTTACCAAAAAGCACATGGGTCAGAACAACGGAAGGAAGAAGGAAATAGAGGCTGTAAAGAAACGACATCGGCTTGGATTAACCCGAAGTGAGCCCGAAACGAATTCGTCTGATGATCTTTGATAATCTCTTTCCCATACGGAGACCGTGAAGAGGACGGACAGGGATCAAACCAGCAAGGTATTTCTCGTACAGGAGATAAAGACCGAACGCAAAGGAAAGAACAAGGGGCGCAACGATTGAATAAGGATCATAACCGTAATACGCCACGATCACAAGGGGAATCAGGAGAAACGCCTGCATCCTTCCACTCATGGCCTCCCTGGAATAGACCGGAACATTCTGGACGGGCTTGAAGCCGCATTCCTTTCGCGTAAAACGCAGTGCATCGCGGGGACAAACATGAACGCAGGTCGTGCACCGTATGCACTCCATGTTCTCCACGGCTCCGTGACTCTGAATCTCGTTCATCACGTCGATGCCCATGAGACATCGATTGGAGCATTCGCCACAGTTGTCGCAATAGGAAGTCTTTCTGATTCTCCAGGGCGAGGGCGCCTGAAGAGGCCTGAAAAACATGGAGAAGGGGCAGGTGTA
>CAZSUQ010000841.1:0-2737 GCA_964609935.1 uncultured Thermodesulfobacteriota bacterium
CTACGGGGTCAGGACCTTTGACGCGAGCGTGGGGGGGCTGGGCGGCTGCCCCTATGCGCCGGGCGCCAGCGGCAACGTGGCCACAGAGACCGTTGTAAAGGCCCTTGTGGATGCGGGCGAAACCGTGAGCGTGGACCTTCAGGGACTGAACCGTGCAAGGCGTCTCCTGGACCCCTACCTGATGGACGAGCGCCGCTCCCTGCCCAGGGACGGCTCTCCCACATGCCTGGTATGCGAACATTCCCGGGACGAGGAATGCTGCAGGAGGGAGTAGTTGGGAACAAAGACCGGCCGTTACCTGTTGGGACTATTCCTTGACCAGCAAATGTCCCCTCCTATAGCCTGGTCTTTCGGGCGGAAGTTTCCAGAGACTTGTCTCGACCCACTCGAATGCGAGTCGCAGGACTTGACCCGGGTACACGATCGAGTCGGGTTGTGCCGGTGTCTGATCACGGAGTCATCGAGGGGTTCGAAATGCCGACCAGCCAGGATCTGAGCACGAAATATGGGCTGACCCGAGAAAACATCTCTCGGATCGACCTGAAGAGATTTTCCAAATATGTGGCCAATGCAGAACACCGTGGCTACTTTCTTGATGCTGACTTCAGAGAACACTATCGCTTGATCGCCTATTTGAGCACGCTCTTTGACAATGTGACGATCTTCGATATCGGCACGAACCGCGGCTACTCTGCGCTGGCTTTATCTTACAACCCTTCCAACAGGATCGTCTCCTACGATATCGTGGAGTGCAAAGAACTGACCTGTCGCGAAGAGCTTTCGAACATCGAGTATCTGATCGGAGATGTGTTGAAGGATGACAGGCTGCTCGGTTCTCCGCTGATTATGCTCGACACGGATCACGACGGTATTTTTGAAAGTGAATGCTACAGGCTTCTCAAGGAAAACGCCTACAGCGGGCTCCTGTTTCTGGATGACATCCGTCTTTTCCCGCCGATGAAGACGTTCTGGAATATGATCTTTGAGCCCAAACAAGATTTGACCGAGTTGGGACACTGGTCAGGATCGGGTCTCGTGGATTTTGGATCGGTCTGATCACTCGAGCAGGATGTTTACAACCGGTGTGAGTACCGCTGTCCGCTTCCCCGTGTAGAACCGTCCGGCCCACACAGCTAAAACAAGGTGGGAGCCATCCTGATCACAGGCCACCACATACCAGGACTTGTCCTCACAGGTTCCGGTGGGGCAGGTCTCTGCCCAGCTTGCCCCTGAATTGAAGGAGGCGTACGCCCTTCCCCCGTACACAGCGGCGATGAGGGCGGAGCCGTCCGCGTCCCAGGCCATGACTCCCCAGTTCTTATCCTCGCAGGTTCCGGTGGGGCAGGTTTCGGTCCAGTTTGCTCCTGAATCGTTGGACGTGTATACCCTTCCATTCTTCACAACGGCAGCAAGGTTGGAACCATCCGCATCCACAGCCACGATCTTCCAATTCTTGTTCTCACAGGTTCCGGTGGGGCAGGTTTCGGTCCAGCTTGCTCCCGAGTCATCAGAGATGTAGATCCTGCCTCCTTGAACAGCGGCTGCAAGGAAAGAACCATCCGCGTCCGAGGCCACGGCATCCCAATCCTGATCCGCATCCCCTGCAGGCTGCCTTTCATCCCATCCAACACCTGCATTGGCAGAGGTATAGAGGCGGCCTTCCCACACAGCAGCAATCAGGTTGGAACCGTCCGAGTCTGAGGCAATGGTCTCCCAGTTTTTATCCACATCCCCTGCAGGCTGTCTTTCATCCCACCCAACACCTGCATTGGCGGAGGTATAGAGCCGACCACTCCACACGGAAGCAATCAGGTTGGAGCCATCCGCATCCGAGGCCACATTGTTCCACTTTATGGGAACATCGCCAGCGGGTTTTCGTTCATCCCAGGTTGCACCGGAATCGGCGGATGTGTAGAGGTGGCCGTTATTTATAGATGTAATAAGGTTCGAGCCGGCCGCATCCGTGGCCGCGCCGTCCCAGTTTCTGTTCCCACAAGAACCCGTGGGACATCTTTCGGTCCAGGTCCAGTCCGCGTACACCGGAGCGGTCACGAACAATGAGACAAAAAAAACGGAAAGAAGGATTTCGATCATCGTGGCCCTTGTCATGGCCCTTGTCATGTTTGTCCCCCCTTTTTTTAAGCTGACGACCCGAAGGGTCCCCTGAGCATCCAGAAGCCTGTGCCCTGTTCCATCAAACCAGAATCAGGGCTCAAAGTCACGGATGATCATTCAACATCCATGGGGGCAAGGCCCGGAAAAGCAATCGTAGATTTCAGTATTGCGGCAGTGGGGAAGGACCCCGAGAGAAGTGATTCTCTTGGAAGGAAAAGAGCAGCGGCAAAAAGCATGAGAGGGGGAAGTGGGAAGCCGAGGGGAATGTGCCCAACGCACGACTTGCATGAAGCCTTCACCTGTGAACGGTGTCGGCATAGAAGGCTTGGATCCGTTGTTTTGGATTCAGACCCGGATGCACCTGGATGCAATCCGGGTCCGAATGAAGAAAAAAGCGAACAGAAGGTTCGAGACTTACGCTGCTTGCAACGGAAAGCTGCGTGCGCTATGCAGAGTCACATATCTGGTGGTAAATCTCGATCCCGCAATCACAGAGACAATCAAACTGGGATTGTGTCCTACGTCCCAGGGATCCCATACATTGTCAGAGTAGCCATCGTGGGCTATTACCTCGAATTATTCCTCTGCCGTGGTTTATGAGATGTGGAAAGCATAACAGATT
>CAZSUQ010000842.1:0-2736 GCA_964609935.1 uncultured Thermodesulfobacteriota bacterium
TGTGACAGGCCATGCGTGCAAGCACACGGTCATGCAGTATATCCAGGCGATCCGTACGAGCCAGCTCGGCCAGCTCCTCCGCGATATCCGTTAAAAGACGCTCCGGGTCCGCATCTGCGATGAGCAGGGGAACCGCGGTGACCGCAAAGCTCCTTCCTCCGTAGCTCGACACCCCCACTCCGCATTCCATCAGGCTGTCCTGATGACTTTCGATGCAGTCCGCTTCCCGGGGCGGGAGTTCCACGACCTTTGGAACGAGAAGGGGTTGCTGAACGATCCCTTCCTTTCGTAGATCCTCCTGGAGTTTATCAAAGGCGATCCGCTCGTGGGCTGCATGCTGGTCCACCAGGAGCAGTTGGTCCTCGAACTCACAAACCAGGTAGGTCTCCTGGTACTGGCCAAGGATGCGAAACCTTGTAAACAGGGGTTCAGGTTGAGCCTGGACAAGGGGTTCCCTGTCTTCCTTTTCCCGATCTTCCGTGCAGGAAGGGTCCAGGATCTCTTCCCGAATCCCGGAGGCAATGCTCGATGTCTCCGCAGGTGCGATTCGGTAGGCTGTCCGGGCAGGCAGGCCGGACCCGGCGGGTTCAGGCCTGTCCGTGCCCAGGGACTCCTTGCCCCTTTCCGCAGGGATCTCCCGGCTTCGGATCCAGGGCCTTCGGTCCAGAGCCCGGGCAAGATTTTGGACGATGAGATCCCGAACCTGTTGAGGGTTTGAAAAGTGGACCTCCAGTTTGGTGGGGTGCACGTTCACGTCCACCTCGGGAAATGGGAGTCTCAGAAACAGGAACGCCACAGGAAACCGGCCTTTTGGAAGCTCCCCGCGAAAGGCCTCCCGAACGGCTCGCTGGAGCTGGATGTCTCGAACCGGTCTTTGGTTCACAAAGAGAAAGAGCCCCCGCTGCGTGCCCCGGCTCAGGTCCGGCGGCCCGAGCAGCCCTTCCAGCCGGATGTCTTCTGCTTCACCCTCAACGTCCAGCAATCTTTCCGCAAAGGTCAAGCCGAACAGGCTTGCCGTCCTCTGTCTCAGGTTGTCCACCGCAGGGGCTTGCACCCAGCTTTTTCCTGAACGGTTCAGTTGAAAGGAAACATCGGTCCGGGACAGGGCCAGCCGGATGAAAACATCGAGGATGTGCCCGGCTTCGGTCTGGGGCGTTCGCAGAAACTTGAGACGCGCAGGCGTCGTCTGAAACAGGTCTCTGACCAGGATGCGAGTCCCCCTGGCCATCCCCTGCTCCTGCCTGGCGGGGTCCTTTCCCGGTGAGAGAAGATCGCGCACGCCAAGGGGGGTCTCCTCTGTTCTCGTTTCAATCTGCATCTCGGACACGGCCGCGATGCTGGAGAGCGCCTCTCCCCGGAATCCGAGGGTTTCAATGCGGAAGAGATCCTCCTCGCACGAGACCTTGCTCGTGGCGTGTCTCAGAAAAGCAACCGAAACCTCCTCCGGGCTCATGCCGGTGCCGTCATCGGTCACCTCCAGGTGATCCACGATCTTTGGCCCCACGGTCACAAGGATGCGTCCTGCCCCTGCGTCGAGCGCATTTTCCATGAGCTCCTTGACCACGGACGCCGGCCGCTCCACAACCTCGCCGGCGGCAATCTTCTCGGTGATCTCTTTGGGCAGGATGTTGATTCGCATTGTCCGATTCCCTGGAAACGTTACGCTTCCCCTTCATGACCAACCCGAGGACAGTCCCTATCTTACCTGTGATGAATGTCGGGATCAAAGGAAACAGAGCTCGTCCGCAACTTTCATGAAACTTCATGACAAGAGCAGTGGAAGGCTTCAAGCAACAGGTGGGTTAGAACCGGAAGGTCGTGGTGATCCCCACATTCAAGACTCGACCGCGAAAACGGATGTCACCGAAACGATCGGACACGGCCACGAACAAATCCTTCACGTAGTCCCTCTGCTCCATGTGGAAATACTGGACATGGGTGTCAACGGAAAAGGGCTCCCGCATGATCCGGTCAAACGGAGGCGCCTGAAAAAGAATGAACAGGGGGAACAGAAGGAAAAGAGGGGCTCGCCCCATCTCCCTCATTCGATTCACTTCAACGGGGTCCAAGGAGGAACGGTTCCGCCTGTGGGGCTTCCCTTTTCAAGGGAAGCCGGAGCTCACCTGCTCTCTTCTCTTTCCTTTTCGATCTGCTCGCGGCCTCGCTGTATACCGAGTTGAATCCGCGGGTCGTCGGAATGCCAGGTCCGTTCTTCAAAGGTCCTTTCACGGATACTCCGAAGGAACCGCTCCTGGATCTCTGTGAGGTAAGCCCCATAGATGTGGTACGAGTCCGTGATGTCCACATATCGTCCCGGCAGAACCGTCCTGCCGCTTCTTCTGCCGATCTCCTCGGCCATGATCCTCTGGAGGTCGGTCAAGGCATAGATGTTCATAAAGGCCGCTTTGTAGGCATCCCGACTCCGCCAATGGGTGTTCATGTTCAGGTACCAGTTCCCCCCTTCCCCCTCCAGGACCCGAAACCACAGCCTCTGCAGGCAGGGGGGATCATCGGTCTTCGGATCCAGCGTCGGCATCCAGGTAATGGCTTGTGCCCGCCTCGTGTGGGGCACCTGCGAGAGCTTTTCCACGGCGGCATCCATCTGGTCCACCACTGCAAAGGGGCTTTGATCCAATTCCTTCAGGCTGTCCGTAACCAGATATTCATACAGACGCTTGTGGTAGGTATAGGTCCATTTCCCTTCTTCGGGTCGAATCCAGTGGTCATGAACCCCGT
>CAZSUQ010000843.1:0-2734 GCA_964609935.1 uncultured Thermodesulfobacteriota bacterium
GGTTTCAGCCCCTCCTTGATAAGAGCGCGCAAGAGCCTCTTGAAACCCTCCTGTAGTGCAGGTTGCGTTCAGCGTCCCGAAAGAACGGAATTTCCTCTTTCCTGTTTTGAGCCTTTTGCTTTTGTTGACCCGTCCATCTCTTTTTCCTTAAGATACGTTTCTGTCCGGGAGACCGGGAATCGCTCGGCAACCTTTCGGCCTTTGCCTTTCGGTTCTGTTGCATCGAGTGACTGTCTCCTCCAAAGGAAGGAAATGGACTTGGATCGAGAACGTTACCTCAAAAAAACCAGGCGGATCGTGCTGAAGATCGGCTCAAGCGTTCTCACGGACGAACACGGACACCTTTCTCCCCCGATCTTTGCATCCATCGTTGATCAGATCGCAGGCCTGGTCCGAGACGGGATCGAAGTGGTGCTGGTATCCTCCGGGGCCATCGCTGCGGGCCGCTCCCTCGTCAAGGAAGGAGCCGAGGCTGCGACCATCCCGGAGAAGCAGGCGCTTGCAGCGGTGGGCCAACCCCAGTTGATCGGGATGTACCAGCAGGCGCTCGAGCCCTTCGGAAAGAGAACCGCACAGGTGCTTCTGACCCGTGACGATCTCACACACAGGCGACGGTACCTGAATGCTCGCAACACCCTGTTCAAGCTTCTCCAGTTCGGCATCCTTCCGGTGGTGAATGAAAACGACACGGTCATGGTGGAGGAGATCAAGTTCGGTGACAACGACAACCTTTCGGCACGGGTGGCCATCCTCTCGGACGCGGACCTGCTCGTTCTCCTGACGGACAGGCCCGGGCTCTGTACGTGGAAGGAGGGAGAGAGGCTCGCACAGGAACCTATTCCCTTCATCCAGAAGATTACACCCAAGATCCGTGAATTGGCCGGCGGCCCTTCCAAGCCGCTGGGAACAGGGGGCATGACCACCAAGCTGGAAGCGGCCCGAATCGCCACGCAGGCAGGCCTTCCCGTGGTGATTGCCGACGGACGCAGACAGGGGGTTCTCGACGAGATCCTGACGGGAAAAGAGGTGGGAACCTTTGTCGCACCCCTTCGTGACCGCCTGACGCACCGGAAGCACTGGATTGCATACACGCTGACGAAAAAGGGTGATCTGGTGCTGGACAGGGGAGCCGTCTCCGCCATCGTTGAGAAGGGAAAGAGCCTCCTCCCCTCCGGAATCGTGTCCGTGCGGGGCACGTTTGAAAACGGTGACATGGTTTCCTGCCTGGACGAGGAGGGAAAGGAGTGGGCCCGGGGGATCACGCACTATGCCTCGCAGGAGATCGAGAAGATTGCAGGCTCCAAGAGTTCACAGATCGAGGACATTTTGGGCTACCGGATCCAGGATGAGGTGATCCACCGCGACGAGCTCGTGGTCCTGAAGGACGAACCCCCTCAGGAAAGCATGTAACGAGGAGTCAGGGAGATGACGGAGATTGCAGACAGGATGACCACCATGGCAGAGGATGCATGCCGAGCTTCGCAACGGCTTGCAACCGTTTCCACGGAGATCAAGAACCAGGCCCTGAAAGAGGCCGCCCGACAGATCCGCCAGGACCGGGAAACGCTCATCCTCGAGAACCGGAAGGACCTGGAGGCCGCCCGTGAGAAGGGGCTGAGCAGCGCCATGCTGGACCGGCTCACCCTTTCGGACAAAACCATGGACGGCATCTGTACAAGCCTGGAGGAGGTGGCTGCCCTGCCGGACCCGGTGGGTGAGATCGTGCGGATGTGGAAGCGGCCGAACGGCTTGATGGTTGGAAAGATGCGGATTCCCCTGGGTGTGGTGGGCATCATCTACGAGGCCAGGCCCAACGTGACCGTGGATGCAGCCGCACTCTGCCTGAAATCCGGAAACGCGGTGCTCCTTCGCGGCGGCTCCGAGGCGATCCATTCCAACCGCGCGCTGGCTGCAATCCTCTCCAGGGCGTGTCAGGACAGCGGCCTTCCGGAACATGCCGTGCAACTGATCCAGACCACGGATCGCGAGGCGGTCCTGGAGATGCTGAAGCAGGAGGAGCGGATCGACCTGGTCATTCCCCGGGGCGGGGAAGCACTCATCCGGTTCGTGGTGGAGAACGCCCGGGTCCCGGTCATCAAGCATTACAAAGGGGTCTGCCACATCTATGTGGATCAGGGGGCGGCCCCGGACATGGCGGCAAGGATCTGTGTGAATGCAAAGACCCAGAGGCCGGGCGTGTGCAATGCCCTGGAAACCCTCCTGATTCATGCCGCGGAAGCGAAGGAGCAGCTGCCCGGGATCGCCAGCGCACTCATGGAGAAGGGTGTGGAGATTCGAGGCTGTGCGGAAACGCTTCGGCTCGTGCCTGGAGCTAAGCCCGCCGTGGACGAGGACTGGAGTGCCGAGTACCTGGATCTCGTCCTCTCGGTCAAGGTCGTGCCCAGCATGGAAGAGGCGATCCTGCACATACACCGATACGGTTCTCTCCACACGGAATCCATCGTGACCAGCGACTACGACAGGGCGCAGCGGTTTCTCAAGGAGGTTCCCTCTTCCACGGTCATGGTCAACGCCTCCACGCGTTTCAGCGACGGTTACGAGTTCGGTCTCGGGGCTGAAATCGGCATCAGCACCACCAAGCTGCATGCCTACGGTCCCATGGGCCTGGAAGAGCTGACCACCACGAAATTCATCGTGTACGGACAGGGGCAAATCCGCTCCTAGGAGCCTGTCGGAATACCCCTGACAGGCTGACTAATAAACTTATACGTTA
>CAZSUQ010000844.1:0-2733 GCA_964609935.1 uncultured Thermodesulfobacteriota bacterium
GCGTTCTTCCTCCGTGTTTGCTGCCAGATGCTTGTGTTTCCGGCAGTAGCTCTTCCCACTTTCCGATAGACGCACATGTCGCCGGCAAAGATGAATGCCACAAATTCTACACGTTGCCCGTTCAAGCTCTTCTTTGTGGATGAGGGCACCGCACATGCCTCCCCACAGGTTCTGGCGTTGGCACCTGCCTGCGATCTCTTCCGGGCTCCTGATGACTCTTCCGTAGCTCGACTCGTAGAGCCTACCAGCGGATTCCTTTCGTGCGCCGTTGCCGACGACACGCTGAGACTCACGTTTTTCGAACAGGGAGCCCTCCTCGAGACGGCCCCTTTTGTCGATCAAGTCAAAGCGCTCGAGCGTCTCGACAGTGATATCCGGGTCAGTCGGGGAAGGGTCAGGTGCGGCCGGTGTATTGTTTATTCTTTCTACGGACGACGGGCTTTCTCCCCGCTGCCGGCCTTCGAAAAATTCCCTGTCTTCACGCTCATCCGGAGACTGTGGGTCGAAGTTGAGGGGCCTTACGTTTCTGGACATTACTCACTCTCCTCTACGAAACTTGTTCTCGACGGGCACTAGCCATGCTAGTCTCATGTTCGTTTTCTTCCAGCACGCCTGCGGGCCTCTGAAACGATATCGTTAAGGGGGTCTGACATCATCAGGTCGAATATCAGTTGTTTGAATACGACCGGAATCATTCTCAAACAATAAGCTCCAACCCCAGGTGTATTGCTTCTCGGCGAACAGCCTCAATTTCGTCAAGAGTGGGTCGCCTCGCCAGATTCGCGTCATGAACTCCAACCATGCAGTTGGGGGAATACTGACCTCTAACTGAAATGAACAACCTTTTCTTTTCCAAAGTGGACAAGAATTCCAGTGACGGCGCATGACAACAGGCGAAATGGCCGGGGAGAACTGGGATACGGACAATCACCGGAACGGCCTGAAGTATCATGTTCTCCAGGGCCCTCTTTGCAGCAGCGGGGTATCCACTCACAAGGGAGAGTCGTCTTCCGCAATTTTCATTGCCATACTTGAAATCGACCAGAAAGGCATCCACGACCCCGTCAAGAATTTGAAGTGTCTCCTGGCTCTGATAGGCATGGCAATTCCACACAACCGGCAGATTAAAGCGGGCAGGGGCCGCGTTCAGAAACTTCAAAATGGAATAGGTGGACTCGTCCGGACTACCACCGGCAAAGGACAGCGATCGTGCTCCAGGCATATCCAGACTGTCCCAAAGAGTGGGTTCCAGCCTTTCTACATCAGAGAAAGTCGGGTCGAGAAGTGTGGCCTTGTTGCAGGATCGGCACCGAAGGCCGCATCCAAGAAGATTCAGAAGCACAGAAGGATTGACCATCCCCTCCTCTGCCACATGGAGGAAGTGCTCGGCGACCCATCCTTCCGGTCCGAGGCCACAACGCCCGGATTCGCCCTGCGTACGGTTGACATTGCACCGATTCTCGCAAAACCGGCACTTAGAGAGAACGCGCCGGGCGAGTTCCATGGTGAGATCCAAGACGGAAGACTCGTCATCCTGACGAATCGAAGGCATGCCGCCGTTCTTTGTTCCCTTTTGAGCGCGGTTGTGTGCCTCCCAGAGCTCCTGTTCCGATCGCTGGGCAAGCTGCTTGAACGACAAATTGCACCCCAGCTGCCGGGCCTTCTGAAACCTGGGGGTGGTGAATTCGGGTAATGGCGATCGTTGCAACTGGAAAGCAGGATCGATGGCCGTGAGGAGGGGAATACACTCGAGGTCCGGGTCCAGCACCTCGAGCGTTCCATCCTTGTGAATATTGATTTTCATACTTCTGCGCATCATGATCATAACCCGATTTTGGCTTTGCTTGAGACTCTGGAAGGACGTTGGAAAAAGGCGCCTTTCTTCCGCGTAACAGAAATTTTTGCACCCATGGCCTTTGCCAGCCGGTCTGTGATCTGTACGCACTGCTTGCCCCTGATTTTGTCAATATCAACCATGGCAGATCCGTCTGAATGCACTTGCAGCTTGACTTCGGCACCCGCCGCGTTTCCTGGGGCTTTCCGCTCACAGGCCTGTATCTCGATCTCCCCGTTGGGAAGAGACCGCGTTTGAACTGTCATGCCTTGTGTAACCAGATGATCGAGAGCTCTGTCCAGAGTATGCTGCTTAATGATGCTCTGAATTCGATCCTGGGAAGTTGTCGAATGAATGATAAGCCGACCTTGGAGATTGCGTTCGACCGCCAGCCTTTCTCCTGAAGGGCCACCCAGGAGAATGGGGTCCATGCTTGTCAACGGTTCGAGCGGCTTGTCTGCGGAGGCCGGGCGATAGCCCAACTTTTCGGCAGAACGCATAAGGGATTCGGGTTCGCGTAGATTCAGCTCAACGGTGGTCATTGGGAGGAAATCGTAGGTGGTGCTGATTCGTGCTGACTCTCCATCAAGACGATCGAGCCGACGCTCTTCCTTCAAGCGGTTTGTGATGTGCGCAGCCGCAGGGCTTTCTCCCAGGAGCCATTTGATCGTACCTTGGATTTTGTCGGCACCTGAAAGAGCCCTATCCATCGTTTCTTTAAGTCTTTTCAAGGGATGCATCTTCAGGGATGCATAGGGGGTGACTCTGGTCGTGTTGCTCATTGGAACACCTCCGTTTCAGCGTGGCTTAAAATGATGTCGGTGCCTACTTCAGTCTTGTTCCTGGAAGAAAGACTGCGACTCCGTCAGAGGGCAGTAGGGCCGGCAGGGTCACAGTAC
>CAZSUQ010000845.1:0-2730 GCA_964609935.1 uncultured Thermodesulfobacteriota bacterium
CGGAAAAGAAAGGGGAGATCAAGCTGGCCGGGCTTCGCCCGGAGGTACGCTCCATCTTTGACATCACCCGCGTCGCCCGTCTCTTCAATATCTATGAGGATACCCAGGGAGCCCTCGAGGCGTTTGGCCAGGACGGCTGATCCGGAAAACCCTCGGTAAGTCCCGCAAGACCCTTCCCGGCAATACCCCTATATGATTCTGTCCAACCTCATTCGCAACTCGTATGGAGCCGCTGTCTCCAGGCAGCACAAGCTTGGAATCTTCCATGCTTCCATTGCTCCTGCAACGAGATTTCATTCAGGTTGCGGGGTCACACAGTCTCTCAGGGGATGGAGCCGAAGAGTTTTCGGGTCTTCTCCCTCCACCGATCGAATTCGGCCGGCTCGTAGGTTGCAGGATACCGGCGGTAGTGCCGGTGAATGGCAAGTGTGAGGGTTGCCGCTCTCAGCATGGGCTTCAGGAGATCCGGGTTCAGGGCAAGGCTCTTGACTCGCCTGGCAAGAAGGGTGGGGGAGAGGGGGAGGAGCCGTACAACGCTAGCATTGATGAAGTCCTCCGGCCCGGAAAGGCCCGATTCGAGCATGGAGGCAACCTGCTTCCTGTTGAGGGCCTCCGTGGTCAGGCGCATGGCGTCAAAAGCGGCCAGAACGCTCCCGCGGGTCCGGTGATACCTTGTGGCAAAGGACCACAGGGCTTCCGTGGAGGGTTCGCTGTTTCGCATGGCATTGGCGGCTGTCTGTGCGGCCAGGTGCGCAGAGAGGAGGGCCGAGGAAACACCGCTGCCGTTGATGGGAAGGACCATGCACCCGGCCTCCCCGATCGCCAAGAAGCCGTTGGAAACGAGGCGGTCCAGGGTGTGACGAATGCGTATGCTTCCCTTCCCGCCGTGAAGCCTTTTTCCGTAGTAGCCCTGCCTCTTCCTGAAATGCCTGATGAGCTTGTCGATGGGGATGCCTTCGTAGTCGGCCTTGAGGCCGATGAGGATGTAGGCCCTCTTTTTCCGGATGGACAGATGGGAGAACTCCGTGGAATAGGACCCGAACAGGCCGATCCGAACCCAGAGTTCCTCGTCACCATGCAGGCCCTGGCGAACGGCCTGGAGCGCTTTGTCGGGATGGATGTCGTGAAGATAATTCGCGGCCAGTACAACATCCCGTGAATCATTGGTAAAGACGATGCCCGAGTCCGGGTGGAGCTTGCGAACCAGAGCGGCCTCGAAGCCTGTTGCATCGATGACGAGCCTGGCGCGAACCTCGGCCTTCCGCCTGTTCTGAAGAAACACGGCACCGAAAACGTCCCTGCCGTTCTGGAGCGGTTTCTGGGCTCTGTATCCTCCGAAAAAATGTGCACCTGCCTCTTCGGCCTCCTGGAGCAGCTTCCCGGCGAAACGGTCGAGATAGAGGGAAACCATGGGTACACTGTCCACCTCATAGGCCTTTACGTTCCGGGGGGAAAAGACATGGATGCGCTCCGGATGATAGGGGACCTCCTCCTCTGTAGGGAGAGAGAGGCCCACGCGGGAGAACATGTGCCTTTCCACCTCCACGATGACCGGCTTCCCCAGCTTTTCCCTGGGGGATCGATCGAACAGGCCCACGGAAAACCCGCTGCGCGCCAGATCGCGGGCCACCAGGCTCCCTGCAGGGCCTGCACCTGCCACGATGACATCAAAGTCCATGGTCTCTTCTCTCTGTGCTGCTACATCTCTTTGCCGTCAGGATCCTCTTTCGTAAAGCGCGTAATTATACAGTGAAGCCCGAAGGTTGCCAAAAGCGGCCAGCAAAAGGGTAGGGGACCCTAGCAAGTGAGGAGAGATGTCTCGTTCCCGGTGAAGGGATGTCACGGGCGAGGCGTGATCATCCCCCTGCTGCATCGGTCGCCCTGTGCCGCACCTTTCCAAGAACGCTCCGGGGGTGGAGCGCTACTTGATCATCCCGATCTCCCGGAACCAGGCCACCGTGTCTTTTAACGTCTCATCCAGGGGACGGAATTCGAGGCCCAGCTCGTTCTGAGCCTTTGTGCTGTCAAAGTACGCAAATTCTGCCGCTGTATGAGCGCCTGCATAGGTGAGAAGGGGTTCACGCTGCGTGAACCGGTCCGAGATCTTCTCTGCGACCCAACCGTAGCCGAACATGACCGACCTGGGGAGCTTGATGAGCCGGATCTTCACCCCGGCAATCCGGGCGACCCGGTCGGCCAGATCCTTGAAAGAGATGTTTTCCTTTCCGAGGAGGTACTTTTCACCGATTTTTCCCTTTTGTGCGGCAAGCACGTGACCGCGGGCCACGTCCCTGACATCCACGGCCGTGACACCGGCATCGATGTACCCCGGGAACTTGCCGTTCACCACGTCCACGATGATCTTCCCGCTCGGTGTGGGTGTGATGTCCCTGGGACCCAGAGGGACCGTTGGGTTGACCACCACCACGGGCAGGCCGAAGCGGGCCATGTCCAGGGCGTTCATCTCGGAGATGTATTTGGAGATAACGTAATCGATTCTGTGTTTGAGCCAGTTAAAAGGGGTCTCCTCGTTCGAAGACTCGCGGCCGGGTTTCATCCCCACGGCGGCCATGGAGGAGGTGTACACGATCTTTTCCACCTCTGCCTCCCGGGCCACCAGAAGCATGTAATTGCTCCCCCGGACATTCACCTCATAGATCTTTCGTGGCTCCGGATGCCAGAACTTGTAGATGGCAGCCAGGTGGAAGAGCGTGTCGCATCCCTTGATGG
>CAZSUQ010000846.1:0-2711 GCA_964609935.1 uncultured Thermodesulfobacteriota bacterium
GAAGCTGAGCCCTTCCCTCTCCAGAACCTTTCTTAACTCTTCCACCGATCTTGCTGAAAGACACCGCAAGGCCACAGGTTGTTTCCATTCTCTGTAGGTTTGGTCACAGGGGAACCGATCGTCCGCGATCGCAGGGTACAGGAAGAGGGGCTAGCCGCTTTCCTTTTGACTGTGAAGTCCCAGAGGAGGAATTGCAGGCTTGGCCTTATCGTCTTTTTCCTCGTTGGGTTGGGAATCCGTTCCGGACTCACCCGGCGGGGCTGCATCTTCTGCAGCCGCCTGAGGAGACGATTGAGATGATTCGGATGTCGTGGCTTCAGGAAAGACGATTTCCTGAATGGCATCACCGTCGAGAGATTCCTTCTCGAGAAGACGCTTAGCGAGCGCATTCAGCTTGTCCAGGTTCTCCTCGAGGAGTGTTTTGGCCCTCTGGTAGTTCTCCATGACGATTCTGTGAATCTCTTCGTCGATCCGAATCGCTGTCTCCGGGCTGTAATCCGTGGGATGTGCCAATTCCTTGCCAAGAAAAATCTCTTGCTCCTTCCTCCCGAATGTCAAGGGGCCCATTTTCTCACTCATTCCCCACTCGCAGACCATTTTACGGGCCAGTTCGGTTGCCCGTTCGATATCGTTTCCGGCTCCGGTTGTCACTTCTTTCAGCACGAGCTCTTCCGCGGCTCGTCCACCAAAGAGAATGGCAAGGTTGTTCAGGAGGTAATGTTTCGGGTACGTGTGTTTTTCGTCGATGGGCAATTGCTGCGTGAGCCCCAGGGCCATGCCTCGCGGAATAATGGAAACCTTGTGGATCGGGTCGGTGCCCGGAAGAAGGGATGCAACCAGGGCGTGACCTGCTTCATGATATGCGGTGTTTCGTTTTTCCTCCTCGCTGATGATCATGCTCTTGCGTTCCACGCCCATCATGACCTTGTCTTTGGCCTTTTCGAAATCCGAGCGCTCGATATCTGACTTGTTTGTCCGGGCAGCAAGCAGGGCCGCCTCGTTGACGAGGTTTTCCAGGTCTGCACCTGAAAATCCCGGTGTCCCCCGGGCCAGAAGTTCCAGGTCCACGTCCGGGGCCATGGGCATTTTTCGCGTGTGGACCCCCAGGATGCCAAGCCGTCCCTTGATGTCCGGCTTGGGCACGACCACCTGCCGGTCGAATCGTCCCGGCCGAAGCAGCGCAGGATCGAGCACATCCGGTCGGTTGGTTGCGGAAATGAGGATCACACCTTCGTTCGTCTCGAAACCGTCCATTTCCACGAGCAGCTGGTTCAGGGTCTGTTCCCTCTCGTCGTGCCCGCCGCCGAGACCGGCACCACGGTGTCTTCCCACCGCGTCGATCTCATCGATGAAGATGATGCAGGGGGCGTGTTTCTTGCCCTGAATGAAGAGGTCGCGCACCCGGGAAGCGCCGACGCCCACGAACATCTCCACAAAATCGGATCCGCTTATGGTGAAGAAGGGCACACCCGCTTCACCGGCAATGGCCCTGGCAAGCAGGGTTTTCCCCGTGCCCGGCATGCCCACGAGAAGGACCCCTTTCGGAATCCTTCCGCCGAGGCGGGTGAATTTCTTCGGATCCTTGAGAAACTCGATAATCTCTTCGAGTTCCTCTTTCGCCTCGTCGATCCCGGCAACGTCTTCAAAGGTGACCTTCTGTTGATTCTCGGTCAACAGGCGGGCCCTGCTCTTCCCGAAACTGAGCGCCTTGCCTCCACCGGACTGCATCTGGCGCATAAAGAAGATCCAGACGCCGATGAGCAGGAGCATGGGAAACCAGGAGATCAGAAGGGTCATGTACCACTTCGACTCCTCTTCGGGCTTGGCGTCGATTTCGATGTTGTAATCACGAAGGAGCTTTATCAGGTCCGGGTCGTGAGGAATGTACGTCTTGAAGGTTTCCCCGTCGTGTGTTTTGTAGGTGAGATCCTGTCCCTGGATGATCACCTGAGAGATTTCATCGCTTTGGAGCAAAGAGAGAAACTCACTGTAGGAGTGCTTTTCCCTGCTGCCGGTTGTATTGCGGACGGCACTCCACAGCAGCATCATCATGAGAATCAACACGATCCAGAGAGCGAGATTTTTATAAAATTGATTCATAATTTATGATCCGAGAGAACTGAAAAGCCATTTTAAAAAGGTTTTACGCATTTATCTTACACAGTGAATCGGCAGAATTCAATAAAAATTGAAATATTCTCTTTATTTATCACTATCTTTTCTACCTTTTTGTTAGACGAAGAGAGGGTGAATCTTGTTCCGTCATGCCTGCTTCTATTTTGATGCATGTTTCCGTATGTTTGCTTATCTTGAAACGCTCGTCCACTCGGTACCCCACCACCCACGCAATGCGTTCGTTGATCAGCAAGAGGGGAAGCCTGTATCGAATACTATTGGGGATCTTTTCATCAATAAAGAAATCCTTGAGTTTTTTCGTCCCGCCCATGCCGGCAGGTGAAAAACGGTCTCCCGGGCGGAAGTTTCGAACGAGCATGCGGCAGGATGCATCGCTTCCGGTCCCGAGAAACGCGACGGAAGGATCACGGGTTTCTTCAGAGAGCCTTTCCATGCATGAAACGGGCCTGGCAAGCAGGCGCATTCCGGCCTCGGGGATGGATCGTTCCTGTTCGAACAGGAGGGGGTATTCGTAGGGAGGACAATTCCATGGGTCGGTGCGTGACATGAGGATGTGGTCATATTCCTGAAACAGA
>CAZSUQ010000847.1:0-2699 GCA_964609935.1 uncultured Thermodesulfobacteriota bacterium
CTCCATCTACTCCCATGACGCGTGCGACGGGCGTCCCTGGATCGGTGGAGAGCCCAACCGGGAATGTTTCCATGATCTTCGTGAAGCCATCTGTTCCACCAACCAGCAGTTCGTCATGCTCACCGATCATGCGGACAATTTTTCATGGCATGATTTCCCTGATGTCCTGCTTTACACGCCTGAAGAAGGCGATACGTTGATTCTTCAGGATGATGCTCCCGTCGGGAATAATTTACAGTGCGCTGACGGGAACCGCGCAATCATCACGGCCGGAAACGAGAATGCCCTGATGCCCCTTGGGTTGAAAAGGATGCCCGATGGCTCCCCGGAGGAAAGGGAACAGTTTCTCCGGGGTCGCAGCGTGGAAACCGTAACAGGCATGCACGACCTCGGGGCCACGGTTATCGTCAACCATGCAGAGGGGTGGGCGGTCGAGGCGATTCAAGCCCTGCCGGTTGACGGGATCGAGATCTACAACCTCCACTCGAACATCGATCCGCGTATCCGGAAAGAGGACCTCGGGCTTCCGGCGCTCGGGTTCATCCCGGACCTGCTCAACCTGTTTTTACCGTCGTCGGAACCGGCACACGCGGACCTGTTTCTTCTGGGCTTTCTTGCCGAGAACCGACCCGACCTGAATCACTGGGACAGGCTGCTCTCCGGGCAGAGGCTTGTCGGCGTCATGGCAACCGATGCCCATCGAAACACCCTGCCGTTCCCACTCCATGATCAGGACCGGGCAGACAGCTATCGCAGGATGATGCGATGGTTTGCAAACTATGTCCTTGTTTCAAAGCAAGACCTCTTTGAGATCGAAGAGGCTGTTTCCCGGGGACGAATGTACGGAGCCTTCCAGGTGTTTGGAGAGCCGGTGGGGTTCGATTTCTACGCGGAAACCGGGAACGGGATCTTCGAGATGGGCGACGAGGTCCCCCTGGGAGACAGACCGGTCCTGCATGTGAAGGCACCGCTCCTGTCCCGAATGGCTCCGGACATGGATCCCCCTGAGTTGAGGCTCTTTCTCATAAAATCGGGTGAGGTAGAGGGGACCGTGGTCTTACAGGGCCTTGATGAAGACCTTCGGTTCGAGGTGGAGGAGGCCGCAGCATACCGGGCAGAGGTCCGGATCGTGCCCTATAACCTGGAATCCTGGCTGGGAGATGATCCCATACCCTTCTTCCGGGAATACCCGCTCATCTATGCAAACCCGATCTACGTGACTCCCTGAGAGGGTTCAAGGATCCTCATGAGAGATTTCAAGGACAGGACGGTCTACATCACCGGCGGATCGAGCGGGATCGGATACGCCGCAGCAACCCTGCTCGCAGCCGAAGGTGCGAGCGTGATCCTCTTTGCCCGAACAGCGGAAAAACTGGAAAGGGCCGCGAAAGAGATTTCGGTTCACCGGCGGTCCGAACAGCAGAGGTTCGACTGGATACAGCTGGACGTATCGGATCGCAATGCGGTTCCTGACGTCATGAAAAGGGCTGTTGAGAGATTCGGCGCTCCCGACCTGCTCATCAACTGCGCGGGCAGGGCGGTTCCGCACCCTTTTGAGGAGATCTCCTACGAGCAGTTCGACGAGACCATGAAGATCAACCTTTACGGCATCCGGAATACGGTGGCCGCGCTGGTGCCTCACATGAAGGAAAAGGGAGGAGCCGTTGTCAATGTTTCCTCCATGGCAGGCTTTATCGGGGTGTTCGGCTACACGGACTATGCGGCATCCAAGTTCGCGGTCATCGGTTTCTCAGAGGCGCTTCGAAGCGAGCTGAAGCCACATGGAATCCGGGTATCCGTGCTCTGCCCGCCGGACACGGAAACACCGGGATTCGAGATGGAAAATAAAACAAAACCTGCGGAGACAAAAGCAGTCTCGTCCTCGGCCAAACTCCTGCAGCCGGATGACGTGGCAAGGGCATTGATCAAGGGGGTGAAGAAGGGGCGCTTTCTCATCCACTGTCATGTGGAAGGCCGTGTCATCCACCTTGCCAAGAGTCTCTTCCCTTCCCTTGTTGAGTGGGTCATGGACAGGGACATCCGAAAGGTGCAGACCGGGAAGAAGGGTTAACCGTTGGCTGCTGTTCCGGGTTCCCTCGGAGGTTTGATTTGGGCCGACCTTGTAGAGAATTCCAGAATCGATCCTCCCTGTGAAAAGGAGGCGGAGATGAAAAACGAACCGGTCATCCAGGGACGAACAACAGCGGTCCTGGCCATGGTCACGGGGGCAGGCATCCTCCTTTTCTGGATTGGGTTTTTCACGATTGGGCTTGCACCGGAGAACCCTCCGGAGTGCTACCTTGCCTTTGAGCATGCATTTCCGCTTCCCGACATCCTGCTGGCGGTCTCGCTTGTGGCGGCAGGGATCCTTGTTCGAAAGAACAACCCTCTGGGCAGGGGGCTTGCCCTGGCATGCGGGGGCGCGCTCATGTTTCTCGGACTGCTGGATATCAGCTTCAACATCCAGAACGGCATATACGGGATTTCCATTGCAGATGCCGTTTTCAGTGGTTTCATCAACCTCTGGTGCGTCCTGTTCGGTCTCGCCATGATTTCCCGGCTGATCAAGTCGGTCTGAAACGGAAAGGAGCTTGAAGTGGATGAACGAATTCGTGTTGACTACAGCGCCCTTATGCCATTTGTAACCGAAGAGGATCTTGCCTCCAAAGAGGGTTCCGTGGCAGACGCTCTGCACACAC
>CAZSUQ010000848.1:0-2698 GCA_964609935.1 uncultured Thermodesulfobacteriota bacterium
AGTGAGGTGTGAGGTCCCCCAAGCACAACCAGGCTTTCGGGGCACTCCTGCCTGACCCTTCGGGCCGCCTCAAGGGCCTGGAGGAACGTAAACGTTGTTGCGGAAAGGCATATCACCGGGTATCCGCGCGGGATTTCTTCGACTTGCCCGGGCTCCCTTCCCGATGGGTTCAGGTCCATGTAGTGGACATCATGGCCGGCAATCTCCAGGACCGCGCCCACGTACCCTAACCCCAGATGCGGGATCGGGTAGGTGGTTGCGGTCATGCCTTGATCAAGAAGGAGTATTTTCATCTTGTCTATGCCGTTATGTTTCGGTCAAACGAGCCCATCTTGCCCGGATTCCATTCCACGAAAGCTTCTAGTGCCCCCAGCATTTGTCACACAGGGGCATCTCCTTGTACGTTCCACGCAGGTGGATTTTTCGAAATCCGGCGATCTCCTGTTTGGTCCAGATCTCCTGAATCGAGGCCTTCTTGAGGTCGCCGATACATAGGTCGCCGTTCACATCGAAACAGCATGGTGTGACACGGCCGTCCCAATAAATAACGAAGTAGTTCCACAAAAAGCTGCAAGGCAGGCGGGTGCGGGGCATCCGGCTGTAATAGTCCGACCGGTCCGGAATCTGGCCTGCGAAGGTGGTGTAATTCTTTACAAACAGTTTGTCCTGAGGACCAAGAAGAGGGTTCCAGTACTTCTTGAACTCCTCGATTTCACTTGCATTCTCCTCCATCTCCACGATCTGGAGCCAGGCTGCCGGCCGGGTCAACCCCTTTTCATTTCTCAACTCGATAAACCGGGTGGCGTTCTCCACGACCCTGTTGAAGTCTGCCTTCAGGCGGATCTTCTCGTACGTCTCGCTCGTGGCCCCGTCTATGGACAAGACGATGGTATCAAGAGGAGAGGAAAGCAGGGCGAGGGACCTCTCCCGGTCCAGGGGAACACAATTTGTACTGACGCCCAACTCCTGGATGTTTGCCTTGTCCCTTGCGTACCGTATCATTTCCGGGAGCTTGGGGTGCAGCAGGGGCTCGCCGTAGAGGTGAAACCAGGACTTCTCGATCTTGTGTGGAGGGATCTGGTCGATGATCTCCCTGTAGAGATCGAAATCCATGAACCCCTTGGGTCTTTTCATGGAGTCCCTGGGGCACATGATGCAGTCCAGGTTGCAGTTGTTCGTGACCTCGAAGTCGATCAGGGAGGGGAATGTCGGAGCCTTGGTAAGCCTGAGCTTCTGGACCGTCGCGTGCTTCTTGAGCCTCCGCTTCAGGTCGAACAGGATGGAACTCTTTCCCACAGGGGGTTTGTCAACCTTCTTTCCCATTGTTCAGTCTTGGATTTCAGGTGTTTCAGACTCCTTAAGAAAGGAAACCCCTGAGATTCCCGCCTCCATCTGTGTCCTCGAACATTGCCGTTTCTTTCATACATAACCATATCGGGGCGCCTCGACGAAATCAAGGACAACCGCCTCGATGGAGGCCGGTGCAGCCACCCGGAGTGATGCCAAACCCCTCGTGAAGGGTTCTCTGCTTACGCCGTTCGAAGGAGAAGGCTTGACACAAGCTGCGTGCTAATCACCTGCCTTGGCGATCAGCACGATGAACTTGCCCAGCCCCAGCGCGCAATATACGGAGGAGAGAGGTGTGGTTCCCAGGCGCAGGGTGGTTAAGAGCGTGGTTTTTACAATGCCCCTGCGGCCTTGCTGCTGTGGGGGGAGGTCGGCAGGGGTTGTCTCGGTGGCTCCGTTAGGGCCTTCTTGTTCCGCACGGCTCGGGCTGGTCGATCCGTCCTGTTTCCCAACACCGATGCGTTCCAAAACGTGCTTATGCAGGCTCATGGGGACGCCGAGGAGCCGGAGCGAGTATGGGTAGTACCACATCAACTTGTGGATCTCCGGGGAATACGTGTGCCACTCCACAACCTTCATCCCGGCAGCCGTCACACATCTCTTCAGCGTGTCAATGGTGAAGTGGCTCAGGTGCTGGTCGATCTTGAGATCCTCCCAGTCGGCCCTCTCCACCCTGGAGTCAATCGAGCCGAAGTTCGGGACCTCGATCACTGCGATCCCCTCCTTTCCGAGCAGGGGCTTCACATCCTCTGCCAGGCATGAGATCGGATCGGTCAGGTGCTCGAGCACATGATGGAGGGTGATCACGTTGAACTCGCCCCAATCCGGGGGCACCGCCTCGAACGTCCCACGGGCAACGGGGAACCCGAGTTCATTCTTCACATAGTCCACCGCGAACCCGGAGACGTCCAAACCGTAAGGTTCGTACCCTCGATCGTGGATGAACTTCAGGAAGTTTCCTATCCCACAGCCCACATCCAGGACCTTTCCCCCGGATGCAAACCTTCGGATGTATCCCAGCTCGATGGGAAACCTGACCCTGTCGTAGAGCATCCCCCACGATCCGAGGTAATCGTAGCTCCTCTTGCTCTCCTCGCCACGAAAATAGGCTTCGGTGTATATGTCGGGGGGCTGGAAATCGGAGGTGTACACAAAACCACACTCACCGCATCTCCTCAGCTTCGGCATGGACCGGTAGATGGGTTCGGACCGGCTGCGTTTGCAGAGGGGGCATGTCCCTTGAGGGTGCTCCGTGTCGAGAGGTTCGCTGTTGCCTCCACTCATTCTTGACGGCCCTGCATCTGGGGTTGACGGTATGGGTCTTCAAAGGGGCTAACGTAGCACCATAATC
>CAZSUQ010000849.1:0-2697 GCA_964609935.1 uncultured Thermodesulfobacteriota bacterium
CCTTCTGCGCGGCACGCATGGTTTCTGCCGAGGCCACGGTGGGTTGAAGCTGGGCACCGCCGAGCTGGAAGTAGGTGCGAAGCAGGGAAATCCACTTTCTTCTCGCCTCCTCGCTCGTCCCAACGGCAGAGGGGTGGAACCTCATGTTCACCGCACACCCGAGCACGTCCCTGTAATCAATGGCGGCAACCGAACGCATGGCGGCCGTAACCCCGTTCCTCTCCACGTTGTAGGGATTGCCGCTGGCTGCATAGGGCGTTGCCGCTTTGCGACCGTCCGGCGTGGCAATGGAGATGCGTCCGTCAATGGTGTGCGTGATCATGCTGATGAGAAAGGGGACGAACACACCCCCACGAAGGGATTTGAACCGATAGGTTTCCTTGAAAAGACGGGAGGAGAGTTCCCGGGCCAGTTCATCCGCCTCCTGTTCCCCGTTTCCCCACATGCCTTCAAGCGCCTTGATCGCCTTGTGGACCTGGGGATGCCTGCTGAAGTTGGTGTCAATGGCTTCCCGGAGCTCCCTGAAGGTGAACGCCTTCCTCTCGAAAACGAGCTTCTTGACGGCGTACAGGGCATCCACGGTGTTGGCAATGCTGTTGATGTACGAGATACCGGAGATGTCATACAGGGCGCTCCCCTGCGTGACATCCTGACGGTTCTCCAGGCATCCCTCGATAAAGGGTGAAAGGGTTGGGGCTGGAAGGACCCTGGCGTAGAGGTCGTCCCGGAGGTTGGAGGCCTCCACGATCATCTCAACCTGGAAGTTCGCCTGCCGGACATAGGCGTCCAGGAGTTCGTCA
Organism: uncultured Thermodesulfobacteriota bacterium; assembly: GCA_964609935.1. Lineage (GTDB taxonomy): Bacteria > Desulfobacterota > DSWW01 > DSWW01 > DSWW01 > CAYTRL01. The sequence continues at coordinate 801 of CAZSUQ010000849.1, forward strand.
AAGGTGGCAAAGGAATCCGGATCCCCGGTCCTGAGGCCCATGTTGTTGATGCGGCCCATCAGGGTCTGTGAGTCCCCGTTTCGCAGCGTGATGTCCAGGACCCTGCTCAGCAGGAGCGCGTTCACGCTCAATCCCCCCGTTTTCCCGGGTCCGGTCAACTCCACGCAGCCGGTAACCGCGTAATCACGGGCGTCCTCATCCGTGAACCCCCGGCGTTTCATGGCCTCCACGTTCACATCATCGTTGAACATGGAAAGGTTGGAACAGCCCTCGTACAGGGCATCCGCCGTTGCCAGGAGGAGCTCGTCCGGTGTTCCGTCGTGCACGCGAAGCGAGAGATTCGACACGGCCTTGGAATCCCTGGCGGCCTCGAGAAAGAGGTATGTCAAGTCGTTGGTTCCATCCGAGCCGTCCGGCCTCAATCCTCCGATGGTCACGGGCATGGAGCCGAGATACCGGTGGTAAAAATGACTCAGGATGTTCGACTCGGGCCGTATGTTCTGCGACATGTTCTTCAGAAGCAGCTCCTCCAGCACCGTCTTCGCCTCGGAACGGGTGACACGGCCCTCCTGGAGATCGCTTTCATAATATGGTCCCAGGATCTGGTCCAGCCTTCCGAAGCAGTGCAGGTTCACCGGGTGAGCCAGCTCCAGCGCGGTCTTCAACGTCCACGCGGACTGAACGGCCTGGAGGAAGGTCTGTGCCGGATTCAGCGGCACAGCGGTACAGTTCTCGAGCATCCTTTCCAGGGAAACCCTTCGGTCCGGGTCGGTTTCCCCGGAAAGGCGCTCCCGGATCTTCCCGCCCAGCCCAACGGCAAAGGCGATGATCCCCTCCAGGGCGATGTCCGTTGCAAGGAGGAAGTCCTTCTGCTCGTGCGTGAGGCCCTCCCCTTCTTCCCTCTCCCGCCTCACCTCGTCCAGCATGGCAACCAGCCCCTTCTTCAACACCCTCTCATGGTCCACGAGCACATGTCCCTGGATCGTGGCAATGGTTGCACAGGTGCTCAGCATCAACGTCTGCCTGGAGGTGTTGGCAGGCATGGCAATGGCAAAGTCCTGCATGTCTCGATTCAGGATGCCGGACTCCATGATCTCCTTCTCGAGCAGGTCCACAACGTTTCTGCCCTCCCAGTAGGGCAGAAGCTCCTTCTTGAGAACCTTCTTCTCCTCCGGATCAATAGCAAAACAGTTGATCCTTCTTTCCGTCATGGTGTCGAGCCCGAGATTCAGGGGTGATTCACCCGAGGCGCGGCTCACCTTCATGCTCCGGAAGAAGTTGAGCAGCTGCCCCTTTCTCACGGTGTACGCCATCATGTCCTTGAAGGCGCTGGCCCGGAACAGGGCCATGGAGCTCTTGTCCAGCTCGCTCTGCAGAACCTTGTTGAAGACCCCCCGCTCGATGTCGATGGGAATGCCGAGAAAGTGCTCGGTCCAGTACCCTGCGATGCGGTCCTCCGGGTTCACATAATGGGTCATGTTCTCGTAGACGTGCTTCATGGCCAGGGCCACGCGCACCGCAGCGGATGCCCCCTCTTCTTCTGTCTCTTGCCACTTCTCCGTGTAGAACCTCGCCCTCTGGATGGAGATCCTGGGCACGTCCTCCTGGTAGCGTCTACGGAGCCGGTGGATCCGGTCCTCGGGACGGTTCGGATCCTGCGCGGGTTCTTTCGCAGCAACGGCTGTCGCACGGCTATGCATGCTTCTACTCCTTTTTATTCATCCGTATATTTCCATGAGACGGTCAACACGTTTATGCCTTCCCCTCCAGCAGCCTGTCCAGGATTGCGTCCACCACGAGGTGAAGATGTTCCCGGCGCTCGGACAGGGCAGGAGGATCCATGGGATCCATCCCCCACAACGGCTTCAGTGCAGGGGAGTAGGTGAAGTAGTTGATG
>CAZSUQ010000850.1:0-2696 GCA_964609935.1 uncultured Thermodesulfobacteriota bacterium
AAACCTCCCTGGTCAGCCTGTTTCCCGCTTCCTTGGTCCCTTCTGGACACATGACAGGAAAAGGCCGGGATGATCAGGAGGATGATACCGCAGCTGTTCTCGTTTCCCGTTTTGGAATGATTTTCAGGTATTTTAGCGGAAAATTTTTATAAAGATGGTTGTGAAATACTCGTGGCTCAAAAAACCGGGGAGCGAAGACTCTCACTTATAGTATTTAAATACTACGATAGTTTGGGCAGAGTCTTCCCGAGTTGGATACCCTGCTCATGTATGCCCTTCAGAGCTCTCACTCTCATCAGATGCCATCAATTTCCAGCTCAGAAACGACATCTATTGTGCCAAAACGACCTGACCCGTGAAGACATGTATGCCCTCATAACCGTTGATATCCTGGCAAAGGCGATCCGCAACAAGTTCGATCATCGCGGCATGGACGAGGAGTCCGCCCGCTCCATGGCACATCATGTCCTGAACTTCTTTGGCTTCAATGACCGCATCATCGACAACATCCTTGAGCCCGAGGACAGGGATGTGTTCTACATGCTGGAAGATGCGGGCCTCCTCACCACTGAGCGGGAGGAAACGGCGCTGTACGACGGGAGGGAATGGAGGATCCACTACTGGATACTTGACACCACCGAGATCCTCAAGGCAGCAAAGTCCTACAGGCCCAAAGAAACAATGCAGGAAGAGGAAGATTACCAGGTCTACGACGATATCCCTGATGATATCTGGAAGGCACGTTCTGAGCAGGAATCCTAGGATACGGTGTCGCTTTCAAGTCAAGCTGCACTTTCATATGAAGTATCATGAAAAGAATCAAAGAGACAGGCATGTTGCACTCTCACGAATTAAATCCAATCGGTTCAGTCAAAACTATAATCCAGAAACAAAAATGTTCAGAAACGCAAGGTGATTAACGTGGCCATGCCGCTGCATATCTTGGATCGAAACCTCAACAAATATGTTGGTATCAGGTTGAAGGACGGGAGATTTCTCCAGGGAAAACTCACAGGCTTTGATGATTACATGAACCTCGTGCTCGAGGACACGAAAGAGACGTTCGAAGAGATCGAGCGCAAGCTGGGGACCGTCATCCTCAGGGGAAACAACCTGATATCCATCGCGCCTGCTTGAGAAGGACAAACCGCGTTTGTCAAAGAAAGCCGTGGTTGCAAACTACTGGGCGTTCTTCCTGAGGCTATGAATCAGGGAAAACCCGGGGAGACCATGAGCGATCATTGGCAGGATGGAATGTATCCGGATCCTGAACGACATCATCTGAGGGCGTGAAGACCATGGGCAATGACCAGGATGTCAAGGGACGTATAGAAGAGATCAAGACCCGTAACGAGGAGAAACGCCATAGGGTGGAGGAAACGCTGAGGTTGATAGCTCTTCGTGGCGAAGATCATACCGTCGTGCAGGTACTTCTTCTTGCCCTGAAGGACAAGAATCCAAGGATCCGGGAGAGGGCGGCAGATACCCTGAGGTGGATCACCTGGAGGGAAGGGGACAGCGTTCTCCTGGAGGTCGGGGTCATCCCCCAGCTTGTTGCGTCCCTGCAGGATGATAACAGGGATGTGCGGAGGAGCGCGATATCCACCCTCGGTTTTTTGGGTGGGCGGGCAAGCGAGGTGAAAGAGGCGGGTGGCATTGTGGCCCTGGTCTCGAACCTGAAAGATCAGAACTTCAAGGTCAGGCAGAAGGCTGCCTGGGCCCTGGGGGAGATGGCACTTGGCGGTGAGGCGAAGGCCATCGCCGAGGCCGGCGGTCATCAGGTACTTCTCCATGGGGCAAAAGGTGCAGACAAGGAATTCCTGAAGGAGCTAGAGGTGGCTCTCAGGAAGATGGTGGAAACAGGGATAGAGAACGAGATACTTTCAACGTCCATACAGTCTGCGCAGGATGATAACAGCTCGGAGGAACGTCTCTTTGCCGTGAAGATGCTGGGGATCATAGGGAGCGAGGGGGCCATGGTGGCCCTGGAGGCGATGGTGGAGAGCGAGCTTGACCCGGACGTGGCGGAAACCGTGGAGCTCCTTCTCGAGAATTCGAGGGCCCGTAGGGCCAGGGACAAGGGAATCTGCCCCCACTGCAATGCCAGTCTCTCACATCTTGAAAAGCCCACGTTCTGCCCGGCCTGTGGAAAAAAAGTGAACTGAGCGGGCGTCAAAACAGGAGGGTCCCAAACGCCGATGCCTGGGAGCTCTCAGTCCCTTGCCCGTTCTTCCTTCTCTTTCAGCTTCTTCAATCGTGCCTGCCTGGCAAGTTCCTTTCGCCTGATGGCCCTGTCCTTCTCCTTTATCTTTCTGGAGCATTTCTGCTTGAATTCCTCGAACTCGGCAGGGGTGATACCTGATCTGCCCTTCTTGTCTACCTCGGTCTTCTTGTCCTCGATCTCTTTCCTGATGCCTTCGATCTCGAGTTTCAGATTCTCTATCTGATGTGTCAGTTTTCTCACTTTTCTCAAAGGAATCCCTCTCCAGTTGAGCCTTGATTGCAAGATTGTAGGATGAACGTTAGGAAGGATGGTGCTTTTGGGCTGTTTGGTTTTCATTAACAGGCTAATGTTACAACATTAGTTCTATGCCCTAATTCTTTGTATTGAGAGTCATTTCCTCAAATATTAGTATTTTTTCTTTTTTTGTGGATTTCTGAAATGCTATTTTAACTGAGAAGATGAATAGGCTTGA
>CAZSUQ010000851.1:0-2691 GCA_964609935.1 uncultured Thermodesulfobacteriota bacterium
CTGTTCGCTTCCAGGAACGGGGTGCGGGAGGTTCCGGCGAGGCCGAGCAGGCCGGCATAAAGGCCATGGATGAACCCGAGATGACCTTCACCCTCAAGAATGAAGAGGGGGAGGAACTGGGAACCCTGTTCCTGTCCGGTCAGGGGCCTGAAGGCGAAAAAGAGCTTCTCTACGCTCAGAAGAAAGAGGACGGCTGGGTCGGCCTGATCAATATATCGGACAGGCAGGACCTGGTGGAAAGGCTTTCTCCGTTCCTGAAGGACGCCTCTTGACGGTTTATCAATATGAACAATGAGGGGTTGACTAAGCCCGTAACCATGCTTACTTTTCCTCAATGCGCAGCGAGGCTGAAAAGACGAGCACGAATGCAAATAAGTCCAGTTTTTTCGGGCACTTAGTAGAAAGGAGCTGAAGATCATGGCAAAGATCATTGGAATCGACTTGGGGACAACCAACTCGGTGGTTTCGGTCATGGAAGGCGGGGATGCCGTGGTTATTCCCAATGAGGAAGGGGGGCGAACCACCCCATCCGTGGTTGGGTTCACAAAGGAAGGCGAGCGGCTGGTTGGAACGGTGGCCAAGCGGCAGGCCATCACGAACCCGGAGAACACGGTCTACTCGATCAAACGGTTCATGGGTCGAAGGCACGGGGAGGTGTCGAGCGAGATCAAGATCGTTCCTTACAAGGTGATCAAGGCATCGAACGGGGATGCACGGGTCGAGGCCCAGGGCAAGGAATATCCACCCCCGGAGATTTCCGCTTTGATCCTGCAGAAGCTGAAGCGCGCTGCGGAAAACCACCTTGGAGAAACCATTACCGATGCGGTGATCACGGTTCCGGCCTATTTCAACGACAGCCAGCGGCAGGCTACCAAGGATGCAGGGACCGTTGCCGGCCTCAATGTACGCCGTATCATCAATGAACCCACGGCCGCGGCCCTGGCCTATGGGCTGGACAAGAAGAAGGACGAAACCATCGCCGTGTACGACTTCGGCGGCGGTACCTTTGACATCTCCATCCTCGAGGTGGGAGACAACGTCGTGGAGGTGAAGGCCACCAACGGCGACGGCCACCTTGGGGGGGATGACCTGGACCAGCGGATCATCGACTGGATCGTTACCGAGTACAAGAAGGACCAGGGGATCGACCTGAGTGCGGATCTCATGGCCCTGCAACGGCTCAAGGAGGCAGCGGAAAAGGCCAAGATCGAGCTTTCCTCCACGCAGGAAACGGACATCAACCTGCCTTTTGTCACGGCCGATGCGAGCGGACCGAAGCACCTGAACATGAAGCTTACCCGGGCAAAGTTCGAGCAGCTCGTGGACGATCTCGTCCGGCGAACCATGGAGCCGTGCAAGATGGCCATGAAGGACTCCGGCGTGAGCGCCAAGGACATCGACGAGGTGGTCCTCGTGGGAGGCTCCACGCGCATGCCCCGGGTTCAGGAGCTCGTCAAGGAGCTCTTCGGCAAGGATCCACACAGGGGCGTGAACCCGGACGAGGTTGTGGCCGTGGGCGCCGCCATCCAGGGTGGTGTGCTGGCCGGCGACGTGAAGGACGTGCTCCTGCTGGACGTGACCCCGCTCTCCCTGGGTATCGAGACCCTGGGCAGGGTGATGACCCGGCTCATCGATCGGAACACCACGATCCCCACACGAAAGAGCGAGATCTTCTCAACGGCTGCGGACAGCCAGACCAGCGTGGAGATCCACGTGCTCCAGGGGGAACGTGAAATGGCAGAGGGCAACAGGGCCCTTGGGAAGTTTCACCTGGTGGGGATTCCCGCTGCACCGCGCGGCATCCCTCAGATCGAGGTCACCTTTGACATCGACGCAAACGGCATTCTCAATGTGTCGGCCAAGGACATGGGAACCGGAAAAGAGCAGAAGATCACGGTGACCGCATCGAGCGGGCTGAGCGACGATGAGATCGACGGTATGGTCAAGGATGCCGAGCAGCATGCGGATGAGGACAAGAAGCGGCGTGAGATGGCCGAGGCGCGAAACCAGCTCGACACCCTGGTTTACACTACGGAAAAGACCATGAACGAGCACAAGGACAAGCTGTCCGACGCGGACAGGGCACCGCTGGAGACCTCGCTGGAAAGTGCGAAGAAGGTGCTCGAAAATCAGGACGCGGAAGCCGATGAGATGAAACGCGCCGCTGAGGAGCTGACCCAGGCCTCCCACAAGCTTGCCGAGGTCATGTATCAGCAGGCGGCCCAGGAGCAGACGGCCGGAACCGATGGAGGGGCACCCACGGATGAGGCAGGAGGCGGAGACGGGGGCGGAAAGCCTGATGACGATGTCATTGATGCGGAATATGAAGATGCCAAGTAAACAAAAAGAGGAACCCCTCACGTCAGGTAACGACAACAAATATGGTTCAAAAACTTGATCGATGAAAAAACAAAGGGGGGCCTGGAACACGCCCCCCGTTTTTTTGTCCTCCCGTTCGACATGAACTTTTAAGCGTGAGCCGGGTCAAAACGGAGAGAAGATCACCTGAAGACCTCATTCGTTGCAGCAACATTCGAGTTCACACAGACACAGACCTGACGGCTCGTGAAGCTAGAAGGAGGATGACGGAATGAGTAACACGATAAAGACGACACTCCTGCTCGGTCTTCTTTCATGCCTGATTCTCTGGCTGGGGGGGGCCCTGGGTGGTAAAGCGGGAATGGTTTTCGC
>CAZSUQ010000852.1:0-2690 GCA_964609935.1 uncultured Thermodesulfobacteriota bacterium
TGATGGCGAGGACGAGATCTTCCGGCTTGCCGAGGGCTTCCACCTGCCTCGAAAAAGAGTACCGGAAATCGGAGTCATTTCCGATGGAAGTGAGAATCGAGCTGTCGGTTGTGAGTGCAATGGCGGCAAGAGCGGGACGATCCAGTTCAAAGCGATTGACCAGCTCGGCAGCCAGATGCTGCGCATCGGCAGCACTGCCGCCGTTGCCCAGGACGATCAGCTTCCCACCGTTTCGTAAGACCTGGACAACAGCTTCAAAAACCTCTTCCAGCAAGACCCAGTTCCTCGAAAAGAACTCTTCCTGGACCTTCCGGCTTTCCTTGACGCTCGACTTCAGCATCTCCATACGCTGATGATCGGAGGTCTTCATGGATCTGTCCTTTCTTGCGTGCCGTGCGCCTGAACATACGGGGATCAGGGAGCCTCGACATTGACAAATCGAAACGCTTTTTCTTTAATGAGCAAAGTTTCAAAACAAAGAATCATCGAAGGGACCTGTTGGAAAAGGAGACATGCGAATGTCAGAAAATGTCATTGAAGTCACAGACGGGAGCTTTGAACAGGAAGTCCTCCAGTCCCCTCTGCCGGTACTGGTTGATTTCTGGGCCAGCTGGTGTGCTCCCTGCCGGTTGATCGGGCCCTTGGTGGAAGAGGTGGCCGTTGAGTACAAGGAGCGGTTAAAGGTCACAAAGATGAATGTGGATGACAACGTACAAACACCCTCTCAATACGGTATCCGTGGAATTCCCGCCCTCCTGATCTTCAATAACGGTGAAGTGGTGGACCAGATCGTAGGGGCCGTGCCAAAGGCTCAGCTGGTGAACTTGGTGGAAAAGGTACTAGGATCATAAACCATTCACGTCAACTTTTCTAGGCAACCCCTTCCCGTGGGACAGGCCCCTGCAGGCTAGAAAATGAAACGGTGAATATACACATTCAGCAGCAGCCCGATCCCCAGAAACACCATCAAGAGAAATGAGCCGCCGTAGCTGAATAGAGGCAGGGGAATCCCCACAACCGGCATAAGACCGAGACACATGCCCACATTGATGACCACATGCCAGAAGAGCAGGAAGGAAACGCCAAGCGCCACGATCATGCCGAACCGGTCCTTCGCGCGGCTGGCGATGTTCAGTGCCCAGAAGATCACCATCAGGTAGCCGCCCAACAGCAGGAACCCTCCAAGAAAGCCCCACTCCTCCATAAATGCGGAAAAGATGAAGTCCGTATGCTGTTCCGGGAGGAAGTGAAGCCTTGCCTGGGTTCCCTTCATGAACCCTTTCCCCCAGAACCCCCCGGAACCGATGGTAATCTTGGATTGAATGAGATGGTAGCCGGTCCCAAGCGGATCCCGGGAGGGGTAAAGGAAGTCCAGGACCCGATCTCGCTGGTAGTCCTTCAGGGAAAACCAGCCCACAGGCAAACTGGCGAGCCCTGCAAGAAAGAGTGCCAATAGCGATTGTCTGGTCAGCCCCATGAAGAGAACCACGCAGAGAAAGAGAAGAAGAAGGACGATTGCGGTACCCAGGTCCGGTTGAAGAAGTACGAGAAAGAAGGGAAGGAGGAAGAAGAGAAAGGGGACCTTGAGTTGTGTCAGCCGGAAATTGCCCGTGTCGGTTCGGTGATGGAAGTACTTTGCAAGGGCAAGAACCATGGTGAGCTTCATGAGCTCAGAGGGCTGAAACTGCAAAGATCCGAGCTCGATCCATCGCTTTGCCCCTGCAATGGAGCGTCCGAAAAAGAGGACGTAAACGAGAAGCAGGAGAGAGACGGCATAGATCGCATAGGCATAGTGTTCCAGGTGCCTGTTGTCGATCATGACGAGAAAGATCAGTCCGGTCAGGCCCAACCCCCACCAGATGGTCTGTTTCTGGTGCAACGGGATCCCTTTTCCGCCGCTGGTCTGGGTGGCACTGTAGAGCGTGAGGACCCCAGCGAGCCCGACAAGGAAAAGGATCAGGAGAAGAAAGAGGCTGAAAAGCGTAAAGCGGTTTTTCTTCAGGCTCGCCATGTGCGTTCCTTCATCACGAAGAAGAGGATGGTGACTCCTTGAGCTGGAAATACGTTTCCAGAATCTGTTTTGCAATCGGGGCGGCGGCATCCCCCCCGTGGCCTCCATGTTCCACCAGGACCACAACGGCGATTTCGGCAGAGGCTGCGGGGGCATAACAGGCGAACCAGGCATGATCACGCTGTTCCCTGGGGATGTCTTCCGGATCCACAGTGAGGTCATCCTGCCGGACGACCTGAGCGGTCCCGGTTTTCCCTGCCACGTCCGCATAGAGGATCTGCGCCTTACGTCCCGTACCTTTTTTGGAATGAACAACCGCCCGCAGCGCTTTCCGGATCACCTCGAAGGTTTCAGGGGAGAGGTTGATCTCGCCTCTTCTTTCCGACGGGTTCTCCTGATAGAGGCGGCCGTCCGAATGCTCCACGCGATCCACGAGCCTGGGTTTCCAGAGGTGCCCTCCGTTGCACACCGTGGAGACCATCATGAGGAGTTGCATGGGCGTGGTGAGAAGGGCGCCTTGACCGATGGAGACCAACAGGGTTTCCCCTTGATACCAGGGTGCCTTGAATCGCCTTCTTTTCCAGTCGGGCGAAGGGACCAGCCCGGCCTGTTCTCCCTGCAGTCGGATCCGCGACTTTTTGCCAAGACCGAATTTCTCCGCATAGGATTTGATCTTCTT
>CAZSUQ010000853.1:0-2689 GCA_964609935.1 uncultured Thermodesulfobacteriota bacterium
CATTTGAAGGAATTGCGAGTAGCTTTTCAGCATTCCTCCCGCATAATCCAGGATTGGACAAATGCAGTCTTCCTTCATTGTATTAGGGATGCCGCCTCAATCGACGCCGTAGTGAGCGGATATATCCCAGAGGAGCCACAATATAGAGGAAACATGTCATCATGATCTGGAAGAAGCTTGGGTTGTTGACCGGACCATAGCTCATGCATGTGCCGCACTTCGGAACTGCTTCAAATACATCAAGGCCGCCAAAGGGATTCGCGGTTCCAATGAAGAACGATTCCCCAAAATGAACCATGTCCCTCACACCGTAATTACCCTGATTGCCAAAGCCGTTCAGGGTTACAGACTGCCACTCGATACCATCCTGGGTCTTCCACAGGTCCGTACCTGCAGTACCAGCGAAAAGAGCCTGCAAGGGGTTCCCCTCCAAGAAGTAGTAGACGAATGAGCTCATATCGAAGGTGCCTAGATAAAGGATCCCATCCACTTCCTGCAGGGCCCAGCAGTAGATGTTCAGAACGTTCCCAAAGCCCCCTGCCAAACCGCTCACCGGAGACCGGGGCGGAGGGTCGCCAGGCGGGGGTTTCTGGGCTGTCGTGTCGCCGATGAGCATCTCCCAGGTATCCCCTGATACGAGCCGCAGCAGTTCGAATCCCTTGGGAAGATTAATGTACGGCTCACTGGGCAGGAGGGGAAACATGGAAGTGCCTATGATCAGGCTGTTCCCGAATACGGTCATGGTCAGGGCCCTGGTGTTGGCCATATCTCCGGCGCCATAGTCAATAATCTTTGTCCACTGGCCGAACTGAGGGTCCTGCGGAATCGTTGCGTTGCTTCTCCAAAGCTGAAAGCCGGCGTCGTCATTCTGCGTGCCTGCATACAGATATCCATCAAAACTCGCCATGGATGTAACCGTCACATTGGTGCCGGGCCCTTCTGCGGTAAAGTCGGCAGCAAGCTCCCAGTTGCTGCCGTCCCCGGTTGTGGAAGGGTCGTCCGTGGCCCAGAGCTTGGCGGATGGCGCAAGCCCCGCCGGACCGATGTACAGCTTTCCGTTGTGTACCGCCATGCTTCGGGAATCGGATTCCGTGAGGCCGGGTGGCGACACGACCTCTTCCCAGGTCGTACCGTCCGTGGACTTCAAAAGCAGCCGTCCCGCCACGATGCTGGCACCCGTGGCTGCGTAAATCGCCTCTTGTCCCCATTTGTCCGTGAATGTGATCATCTCCCTGAAGCCGGGCTCCTTGGCCTCCAATGCTCCTTCCGGCACACCGGGCAAATGAGAGACGTCCACGGTCACCGACTGATAAACCCTTTCCCACGTGTCGTTGTGAAAGCGCCAGATTTCTCCGCGCATATCCTCAGCATATTCCTGCGACCAGAGTTCTCCCGTGGGGTAGGTGATGTAGGGAAACACGAAATCCGAAGGAAGAACGCCAACCTGGACAAGCGCTTCAAAAACCCTGGCAAGGAAGTTGCGTGCCGTTCCCACATAGACATCGCCCTGAAACTCCGCCATACACCAGGCATAATTGTTCATGGGGTTGTCGATTCCGGCTTCCGCAATCTTGACGAAGTCATTTCCATCGTAACCCGGCACAACGGCGCCGCTGTCTGCCAAGGCTTCAGGCCAAGATCCCGGACATAGAGAGAAGACGAAACAAAGGAACAAAGCACTTCCAACCACTCTTGCTTTCTTGATTGTCTCTTCCATGGTGTTCCCCCCTAAACAGAGAAATGCGGTTGTTTGTCAGTTTATTAGATCAGTATAACCTCTCTTCATGAGTTGAGCAAAGGAAAAGCATTATGCAAACATTATGCCCTCCTCCCGAAAAACCAGACAGTTACAAAAGAGGAGGGCTTGGCGAAACGATCCCCTTGTTTGAGGTAGTCATCTCGGTTTGATAAAATACAATTGTCTTCTTCTTATGATTGTCTTCTTCTTATGATGGAGCGGAATTAAGCAGACTGTTTAAGCGGAGTAAATCCCCACTACCATTGGACGTTGAGTATGATGAAGAAATCCTCGGCTCATTCCCCTGTAACGGCTAATCTTCTCACCCTGTCATTTTTGTGGATCGTCTTTTTCGGATGCAATCAGCCTGTCAACCTTGGGGTTAAAAGCAGCAATGTTCCTTTTCATGAGGTTCAGTCATACCTGCCTTTGCTTCAGGAAAAACAGGCGAATTTGTACTTGGAAGTAAGGGAGCCGCACATCGGTTCACAGGATTTGCTAAATCTGCTGGAAGAGGCACAGGAGAGAGGCATCAGAACGACCCTGTGGCCTCTTCTTTCAACGGACCAGGGACCGTGGGCAAATGATGGAAACGCGCCCCTCTTTACGGCTCTCGTTGAGGGGATGATGGATTGGCTGGACCAGCAGGACCTTCACCCGGAATGGATCGTGGTCAACATGGAGAATTCCGCAGCCCAGATGGAGACCATAAAGGAGTACTTTTACAGCGGGAATTTTCAGGCCCTGGTTGAACTGCTGGACCGTCGGCGCTGACCACTTCAATCCGACGACGTTCGGAATCTTCATCAACCGGCTCACGAGCTCCGATGGCATGTGCGGCTGGCTCCACCAGGTGTTGTAGATCATAATCCCGACATTCTCCACCGCTTCTCCGACGGCGGTAAACAGGCGCATAATGTCCGCTTCCGTCGACTCATAGTAGTAGGCGGG
>CAZSUQ010000854.1:0-2673 GCA_964609935.1 uncultured Thermodesulfobacteriota bacterium
ATATCATATCAGGCAGTTTTTCATGAGGAGTTTTCAGGAAGAAGGCTCCATGATTCCAACCTGAAAGAGTGGATTCGACCGTTTCAGGTTCTCGTAACGTTCAACGGCAAGCGGTTCGACCTTCCCGTCCTGGAAACGAGGTTTTCCATGTGCGGGGAGAGCTTGAACACCGAGGATCATGAACATTGGGATCTTCTCTACCCGTCCAGGAGGTTATGGCGGGACAGGCAGGAAGACTGCAGGCTTGAAACCCTTGAAAAATACCACCTTGGCGTGGAGAGGGAAGGCCAGGACATCCAGGGAAGCAGGATCCCGGAGGTTTACTACCGATACGTTCACGACGGAGACACCCGGGACCTGGACCGGATCGTTTATCACAACGCCATGGATATCCTGACCCTGACAACACTGGCCATCCATACCGACCGGTGTATCAAGGAGCAGGACCCATCCACCGTTAACCTGGTATCTGTGGGCCGATTCTTCGAAAAAAAGGGACAGACCCACAGGGGAAGACAGTGTTACGAGATCGCCGCCGGGCGGGGAGCTTCTGGAAAGGAACGGGAAGAGGCCTTGTACCGGCTGGCCCTCAGGATGAAAAGAGAAGGAAAAAAGCTAGAGACCATCCCGTTGTGGGAGACACTGATCGAGACCGGGAAGTACCGCCTTCTTGATTGCTGCGAAGAGGTTGCAAAGGTACACGAGCACAGTACCGGGGAACTGGAAAAGGCCATTCATGTGGTTGAATTCGCACTGAAAAACGTTCAAGACCATGAGGCGAAGCAGCGGGAAAGACTGCTGTGGAGGCTGAAGCGACTGGAAAGAAAAAGGGGTTCGGTTTGAAGCATGTGAAAAGGGTTCTTTTCGTCTGCACGGGAAACATATGCAGAAGCCCCATGGCCGAGGGTGTCTTGATCTCCCTGATCAGAAAAAAGGGGGTGCAGGGCGTGACCGCGTCTTCTGCCGGAACGCACGGGCTCGTTGGAAGGGGAGCGGAAAGGTACGCCGTCAAAGTGTGTGCGATAAACGGTATAGATATTTCCGGGCATGTAGCCAGGCGGTTGGACAAAGCCATGATCGAGGAGAGCGACCTGATCGTTGTCATGGAAAACGAACACAGGGAACGTGTATTGGATCTTTGCCCGGAGGCAGAGGAAAAAACATCGAACTTAGCTGAATTTGTTGAAAAAACCAGCAGAAAACGAGGATTTGTGGCGGACCCGTACGGCCTTCCGGAGTGGGCCTATGAAGCATGCTTCGACAAGATCGAAAGGAGCGTATCCGCCCTCATGGAAACCCTGCTGGAAAAGAAAAAGAAATGATATCACAACGGAATATCTCTGAATGAGATTGCACGATGAAACCGCAAGGGATCCGTTAAAAAGCCTGCCCCGGGGATTCTTTGAAAAATCTGCGAGAGAAACGTGGATAATATGGAAAAAGACACAAGTAACAGGGCTTTCTGGGTATCCAGAATGGAGGCGTTTACCAGAGACGCTGAAAAGTTTGAGATACATATCGATCCCGCCAGACAGGAAAAGATCCGAGCCTTTCTGCAAGAACTGCTTCATTGGAACAGCCGTTTCAATCTCACCTCGATAACAAAACCTCGCGACCTGCTAACGAAACATGTTCTGGATTCGATGGTTCCAGCCAATTTGGTTCAAAAGGGCGAAACCGTCGTCGATTTAGGCACAGGTGCCGGATTCCCCGGAATTCCAATCAAGATCCTCATGCCCGAACTCAGGCTGATCCTCGTGGAAGCAACAAGGAAAAAAGTATCCTTTCTACAAGCCGTTGTACGAAAGCTGGACCTGAAAGACACGGAAGTCCGCTGGGCACGCGTGGAGGATGAACGGTTTCTGTCACAGATTGAAAAGGATCCTGCTGATGTGATGGTTACAAGGGCCGCGCTTAAGGACGCTGACGCAATGAACTACGGATACAGGATTATCGGAGATACGGGAAGGATCATCCTGATGAAGGGGGAGGTTTCCGGAAAAGAATTGGGAAACATGAAAAAGGATGCAGAATCTTTCAGAATGGCTGTCCAACAGGTTGTCCCATACAAATTGAAAGGCATGAAGAAGGATCGGAACCTTGTGGTAATACGGAAGGATCATTCAACGAATACAGGCTGAGAGAAGAATCCTTTTTCAAAATGTTTCACGTGAAACATTTACCCGGAAAGCACCTCCTTGATTTGGTTGTTTTCATATAGAAGACAGAATATGACCCGGCAATAGAAGCTGAAAAGACGTCAGGTTCGGATGAAGAGAACCCCTCTCTGGTCCGGGTTCCGGACAGTCTTGTCGTTCGGTTGGCCGGGAAAGGTTCAAATTCCGATTAAGTCATATGAAAAGTAATGGAGTCGGGTCTATGATAAATAACCGGGTCCGGAGAAAGGGGGGGATATTGCGAGGAGCCGTTAAGCGACGCGGCAATCCCCCGGCCCAGCAGGAACAGGGTGCCGGGGGGGTGCCACGGGGCCCAGCAGGGCCCTCGCAACATTCGACTCTTGTAGTTCCTCCTGCTGTACCGAGCCATGCCGAGGAAGAAGATTGGTGAGGCAGGGTACCAACCCTACGAGGTGGAGGCACGATTCCTCATATCGACTCGTTAGGTCATTGTAAGGATTTTCCTGTCTTTGGGCGCTTCCGGTCCTGGAAATAA
>CAZSUQ010000855.1:0-2669 GCA_964609935.1 uncultured Thermodesulfobacteriota bacterium
GGATGAGTCTTGCGTCAGGGTCGGTCTCGCGGGCGGGGTGAAACGCCTGAGCGATATACGTGGGGCCGGTCACCTCGTAGTAGATATTCGGGTCGAACCCGGACCCCACCATGGCCAGGGGTTCGTTGACCACGTCCCAGGACTCCACGCGGCCCGCGTACCTTCCCACCACAGTGGAGACGTGTGTGCGGATTGCATCGAGCGTGAAGGCCTCGGGGTCTTCAGCCTCCCGGATCTTTGCCGGCAGATCTGCCGGGTAGCCCTGATCAGGACTCGGACCCCATACCAGCGTGTGCCCGCGTAAGCGCAGGGCATGCGCCTCCGCGAAATCAACGAGGGCGTCCGCCGCAGTGAAGTCGTAGCTGCCGAGTTCACGGGCGAGCTCGCCCCATTTCATCGCGTTCTCGGCCGTGACCGAGTTGAAGTGGAGCGGCACAATCTCCATCCGCGGATCCGAGAGATCAGCAGGCACGGCCACCCCTGCGTACATGCCCACCGCGGTGGCGGTCTCGCCGAGGGTTCGAGCGGACCCGGACCCGGCAAGGCTGCAAGGATCGCACGAAGAGGAAGGACCGCATTCCACCAGAAAAGAGGCTGCAAGGATTACGGCAATGAGATCGAAGAGAAGCCACGTTCTTCGAGGGGTCATGAATCTCCTCACATTGCGAATCTCTCCACGATTCATGGTCTTTAACACCGGATCCTATGACAACCGCCTTCTTCATCCCTGTCAGCCCGTACGTTCGAACCGGAAGTCGCAGCGGTCCCCACCCTGCGCCAGGGTGGTGGTTCTCAGGAACCGGATGCCAAAGGGCTTCAAGGCATCGGGCATGACCACGTCATCACCGTAGCAGTTCGCCTTGCATGCCTCCGGCACGCCGAGCGCCTTGGCGATCTCGTACCAGGCACAGAAGATCACGTCCATCTGAAATGCCTGTTCCGAGTCCTCAACGAACTCCGCAACGTGACATCCGTCCACCTCATCCGCCTTCATGGTGGCCGCCATGTAATCCTTGTATGCGCCCCAGGGATCCTCGAGCTGCAGGAAGTCCGACTCGCCGGGAAACAGGGCGGCAAAGAAGAGCGAGGCCGTGGCCTCGATCACGGCATAGAGAATCTCCAGGGCCTTCTCCCTCCCCACGATCCTTGACAGGGCGGAATAAAACGCTGCGAATTCAACCTGGGCCTTGATGAACCGCTCTTCTGCGAGTCCCATCCGCTT
Source organism: uncultured Thermodesulfobacteriota bacterium (assembly GCA_964609935.1). GTDB lineage: Bacteria > Desulfobacterota > DSWW01 > DSWW01 > DSWW01 > CAYTRL01. The sequence goes on from CAZSUQ010000855.1 coordinate 1,223, forward strand.
CGCTTCGGTCAGGTCGATTCCGGACATCCGTTTTTTCTCTTTCAAGTAAAGGAACCCGAACCTCACGGTCTCCAGGAACCCAAGTCTCTCCCTGACAACACCCAGGGAGATCTTCCGAATCCCCGTCTGGGTTTTTTGGGGTACGCTGTTCATTGCAGCGATCCATGACTTGCCGTAGTTCTTCAACTCGCTCACGTCTCTCACCCCTTTCTCCGGTCAACCCGCCTTTCCTTCATGGGTCTGCTTCTTCCTGTTTTGAAGAGGGTGCCCCTTGACGGTTCTTCCTTCTCGGCCCAATAGTTACGGATGAATCCTTTCCGCAGGGCATCAGTATAGCAGGCTTTCCTGAAAGGCAGAAAGTAACGAATGGGGTTTGCATACAGGGTTGGTTGATTCTATCCTGTCACCCGATTTCGACGTGCTTCCGGCAGGAAACCGGAGGCGTTTCCCGATGTATTGCAGTTCGAGCAGGCACTGCTCAAGGGAAACGAGCCTGTGTGCGCCGGATTCTCCGGCGGAATGGGCAGCGTGACGGTGGTGCGGGTATCGAGGACGATCCCCTCCGCGGCTACCTGGCAAACGGATGGGGGAGAATTGAAGACCGGAGAAACAATCCCGTGCTGCCCTGGGAATGGAGGAGACAGCACGGGATTACGAATCGAAGTACTTCTCTAGATAACGGTCACGTCACTTGCAGCAGGTCCTTTTTGTCCCTGCGTAACCACGAATTCGACGCTGTCACCTTCATTGAGACTTTTGAACCCGTCTCCGCTGATAGCTGTATGATGCACAAATACGTCGCCTCCGGATTCACGCTCGATGAATCCGAAACCTTTGCTGTCGTTAAACCATTTTACGGTTCCTTTTTCTTTCTCCATTTTGAAAAATCTCCTTCTACTGATTGAATTTTTCCACTGGAAGTTCCGCTTTGTTCCCACATAAAAAAAACCGCCCAGACAGGCAAATCTGAGCGGTAAAACTTACGCCTTCAAGAACAGAACTTACCATACTTAGTTTATTATGTTACATCAGTTCACAAGTGTTTGTCAATGGTTAAATGAAATTATGGTTAAATGAAATTAAAGGAAAGGTCAAAAGAATTGAACATCATCGAAAAGGGGGTCCCTTATTTCTATCTGGGCAAGATCATCCAATGATTCTTGGGCATGTCTGGCCCCTGAATCTAACCCCTGTACATCTCGACAGGAATGACACGGAAGAAGCCGTTGTATCTTTTCCCTCCCGTATGTGCTAAATTTTATAGTTCTAGTTTCCGGAGTCCCGGATGGCCAGGCAGACCTCTTCCCAGCCCCGCCTTCAATCCCATGCTGCCGGATATAGGCGGCGGCCCACCGGCAACCCACCGTTTTGAAAACATCTCAATACTCGCCGGATCAAAAGTCGGGGCGGAGAACCCTATGGGTTTTCTGCATCCATCGACACATAA
>CAZSUQ010000856.1:0-2669 GCA_964609935.1 uncultured Thermodesulfobacteriota bacterium
CCCTACGGGCCTGGCCCACGATGCGGTTCTGTTTGCAACCTGTATCGCCGCATTCCTGGGATGTGTCCTGATGGGATTGCTGGCCAACTATCCCATTGCACAGGCACCGGGGATGGGGGAGAACTTCTTTTTCGTGTCCGTGGTCATGGGGTTGTCTGCAGCGGGCTTTTCTCAATCGTGGAGGGTGGCCCTGGGGATTATTTTCGTGGCGGGCGTCCTGTTCCTCGTCCTGAGCAGCCTGCGTGTGCGGGCTGCAATCATCGACGGGGTCAGCTCCAGCCTGAAGAACGGTATCGCCGTAGGGATCGGCATTTTCATCGCCTTTATCGGACTGCGCAACGCCGGGGTGGTGATCGAGGCGCCCGGCACGGCCCTGAAGCTCAACCCCCGGGTGACGGATCCGAGGGTCCTCATTTTTCTTTCAGGTCTCCTGATTACCGGGGCCCTCACGGTCCTTCGCGTAAGAGGGGCCATTCTATGGGGGATCCTGGCGAATACGCTCATTGCCCTGGTGTCGGGTCAGCAGGCGTGGCACGGGACCGTTGGGTTTCCAGGCCAGTTCGCCCTGTTCCAGTTTGACTTTCGCTGGCTGCTGCAGCCGGAAACCTACATGACCATCTTCCCCTACATCCTTGTGTTCCTGTTCATGGATGTATTCGATACAACAGGAACCCTCATCGGCATCAGCGAACAGGCCGGGTTTCTCGTGGACAACCGCCTGCCCCGGGCCAAACAGGCGCTCTATTCCGATGCCCTGGCCACCGTGGCGGGTGCCTGTGTGGGCACCAGCACCGTGACGTCCTACATCGAAAGTGCTACCGGGGTGGCTGCCGGGGGAAGGACGGGCCTGACGAGCGTGACCACCGGGATCCTGTTTCTTCTCGCCATGTTCTTTGCCCCGCTGGTGAAGACCGTGGGCGGCTATGCCCCCATCACGGCACCTGCCCTGTTGCTGGTGGGGTGCATGATGGCAAAGAACATGACCCGCATCGACTGGGGCGATTTCACGGAATCCCTGCCCGCATTCCTGATCATGATCGGGATTCCCTTTTTCTACAATATCTCGGATGGGCTTGCCGTGGGATTCGTGGTGTATCCGGCCCTCAAGATCCTGACCGGGAAAGCCAGGCAGGTCTCTCCCCTGCTGATCATCGTGGCGCTGCTCTTCATCATCCGATATGTATTCTTTCCCCTGTAGTCCCATTCTTTTTCACAGGGTAAGACCCTTTCGGGGGGAACAGGAGGGACTCCATCTTCTCCAGGAGGGGGGGGAGTGACTTCGGATCCAGTGCACAGATGGGGAGGGCGTCCTGCCTGCGGCAGAAGTCTTCAAGTTCCAGGGTGTCGGCCTTGTCCGATTTGTTGAAGACGCAGAGACGCTGGATCCCCTCCAGTTCCAGGGATTTCAGCAGCGTGTTGACGACCTCGAACTGCTTTTCACAGGTAGGGGAAGCGCCATCCACCACATGGACCAGAAGATCGGCATCCCGAAGCTCCTCCAGGGTGGCCCGGAAAGAAGTGATGAGGTCTGGAGGGAGGTCCCGGATGAATCCAACGGTGTCCGTGATGAACGCCTTCCGGTTGTGAGGGAAGTGAAGTTGCCGGGTGGTGGGATCCAGGGTGGCGAACAGGCGGTCTTCGGTGTAGACGTGGCTGCGGGTCAGGGAATTCAACAGGGTGGATTTTCCCGCGTTGGTATAACCCACCAGACAAACAAGAGGAAGACCGCTCTTGGAGCGGCGTGATTTCCGCGTCTTTCTCCCCTTCCGGATCTTTTCAATGCTCTTATCCAGCTTGTGAATCCGTTCACGAACCCTCCGGCGGTCGATTTCCAGTTTGGACTCGCCCGGGCCCCGGCCCCCGATGCCTCCCATCAGACGTGACAGTCCGGCGTCCCGGTGCATGAGAAGGGGCAAACGATAACGCAACTGAGCCAGTTCCACCTGAATCTTCCCCTCGCGGGTCTTGGCTCGCTGTGCAAAGATGTCCAGGATCAGCTGGGTACGGTCAAGGATCTTCAGTTCGGTGAAATCGCTGATGGAACGTACCTGGGCAGGGGTCAGATCGTGGTCAAAGATGATCATATCCGCCCCCTGCTGAAGGGCCTGGATGACAAGGTCCTTGAGCTTGCCCTTTCCAAGAACGAATTGGGGATGGATCGACGGTCTGCGTTGAAGAATGGATCCGCGAATGGAGACCCCGCAGGAGCGGGCAAGGGTCTCCAGCTCCTGGAGGGACTCCTTGGCCTCTGCGCCGTTCCGGGTGGCCACGGTCACCAGCAGGGCATTCTCTTTGCCTTCCTCTGTGGGGACATGAAGGGGGAGGGGGGGTGTTCGCGAAAACTCCTTCTCCAGGTTCCAGATGAGCTCTCCGAAATCCACGGGTGGAGGCTCCGTGGGCTTCATGGGGTCCCATATCTGCCAGGATTCCCTGGATGTGTCCCCCGGCAGAAGTGTGGCCATGTGTACAGCGTTCGGCTGTCCGTCCGGGCCTACGTTCACGAGCAAAATGCAGTCGAATCTCAAGAGAGAGAGATCCGTGAGGTCTTCACTGCTCAGAGATTCTTCCTGAAGGTGGGTGTGAATGTACCGGAGGCCGGCCAGTCGTTCAGCTGCGGAGCGGGCGCGTTTTCGTTGCGGGAGGAAGATCTGTCGGGCATCCCCGATGAC
>CAZSUQ010000857.1:0-2667 GCA_964609935.1 uncultured Thermodesulfobacteriota bacterium
AGCATCAATAAATTCTAAACTCTTCTAAAAAAAAAAAAACAAATCGCTCCCGCGGCCGCGCCAATGGCGCGCGCCGCTGAGCTAGGCGTTAGCTACCAGGAGAGGTCAGCGTGAAGATTCCTGAAATTCAACTTGTTCTTACCCCGAAAACAGAAGAGGCTAAGTCAGTTATTGGATTTCAGTACGCCGACGCTGAAATTGGTAAAAGGAGTAAGCTTGGAGGGGAGCCTGACTGGATTCAGGATGAGGAAGTCCCAAAGTGTACCTGCGGTAAGAAAATGTCCTTCTATGGCCAGCTTGACTCCATCGGAGACAGCATCTGCCTTGCTGATTGCGGCATGATTTATGTCTTTGTCTGTCTCGATTGCTTAGAAACAAAGGCTGTCCTTCAGTTCTACTGAGAGACAGCTAACTCTCCATCACGATGCCGTAGCAGTAGCAATCGCCGGGGCCTCCCATGCCCTTGAGCGCTGCCTTCCGGGGCCGGTTCGTGAAGTCCACCTGTGCCTCTCCCGCCTGATTGGTAAGCTGCTTGAAGAGCCACCCTGCCTGGGCGATGTTGGTGGCGCCCACCGGGTGACCCATGCCGATGAGCCCGCCGCTCAGGTTCAGGGGCAGGGGGCCGTCCCTGTGGAAGTAACCGTCTGCCAGCAGGCGGCTCGCCTCCTGCCAGGTTTCGCAGATGCCCACCTCCAGCAGGGACATGTAGACCACGTGAGCAAAGGGGTCGTGGATCTCCACCGTGCCCAGCTCCTTCTGCGGGTTCCGGATCCCGGCCGCCCTGTAGGCGAGGCTCATGGCACGAACACCGCTCAGATACTCGGACACGGTGTCGCGCAGGCCCACCACGCCCGTGTCCGTGGAGCAGCCGATCCCTGTGATCCAAACCACGCGGTCCTCCACGGCCATCTCCTTTGCCTTCTTCTCCGTGATGAGGATCAGGGCCGCAGCCCCCTCGGAGATCTGGCAGTTGTGTGCGCGTCGGAAGGGGCTGCTGATCATGGGGGAGGCCATGACTCCCTCCAGCGTGTACGGCTCCTGTCCATAGCAGTGGGCCTCGGGAATGAGCAGGGCATTGTTGTGATGATTCACCGCGATGAGGGAAGCCTCCTCATCGGTGGGGTGCCCGTCGTGTTCCGCGATGAACGCGTTCACCGTGTGTGCATAGCTTGAGGCTGCTGTAAATCCCAGGGATTCCTCCCATACGGTATCCGCAGAGAAGGAGATGGCCTTCAGCGCTTCGGAGATCCCTTCCCCGGTTGCATAATTGTAGGTGTCGCTGCACTTCTCAAACCCGAGTGCGAGCACCACGTCCGCCCTGCCGGAGAGTGCGTAGGTCACGCCCGCGTCGATGGCAGCGGCTCCCGTGGCACCCCCTGCCGCCACGCGCAGCGTGGGGCGCAGCTCCAGCCCGAGGGTTTCGTTCACGTAGATGTCGCCCATGATCTGTCCGCGGAAGAGCGGGTTGTAATGCCCGTACACCACCTGCCCGATCTCATCGGGTGAGATCCCCGCGTTTTGCAGGGCCCCGGTGTAGGCAATGGCCGCGTAATGCGTGTAATCCTGATGGGAGAGATCGGGACCGAACTTGCTCATGCCGAAGCCGAGAATACCCACCTTGCCGTTCATGCCTCTGAGTGTCATGCATCGCTCCTCGGTTCACGGTTGCATCTGTGCACGCTCTTACCAGGTCTGCCCGCGAATGATCTCCAGGGCGGTCTCGTTGATCTCCACGGCCCGCTCCATGGAGGCAGCTTCGGAGTAGCATCGGAATTCAGGGGCATTCCCGGAAGGACGCAGATGGATGATCTCCTCCGATGCAAAGGTGATTCGCGCGCCGTCGGTAAAGTCCATGTTCTTGACCGGGCCCATGAATCCCTTGAAGAGGTCGCCGGCAAGCGGAGCGCCTTTTTCCCGGAACAGGGCGACTACCTTCGCTCCCTGTTTGCTCTGAAACTCCCGGAGGAGCCCGCTCTGTGTATAGCGCGAGGGGAGGCGGGAGACAATACCGGATACGGGTTGGTTCTGCCCGGCGGACATGCAGAGCAGGGCAAGGATCGGCAGCATGGCATCCCGGGTGGGCAGGGCCTTCATCCCCTTGTTCGTATCCTGGGAAACCGTATCGGTTGCCAAAAGAAATCCGCCATTGGCCTCGTAGCCCACCACGGTGCGAAAACCGGCCTTCACTGCGTGGAGCATGGATTCAATGACATAGGGGGAGCCGATGCGGGTGCGGGCAACGTTCTTGAAGGACCCGCACTTCTCGAGCGCGGTGTTGCAGCTCACAGGTGCTGAAACAGCATCGGCCTGAAGGAATTCCGAAACCAGGATCCCGAGCACGTCTCCGCGAACCACGGCCCCGGTTTCATCCGCAAGGAGGGGGCGGTCTCCGTCGCCGTCCGTGGATGCAAGTGCATCCGCCCCTTCATCGCGAACCCATGCAGCAAGCTGCTCCGGGTTCTCCACCGCCTCGGTGTCCACGGGAACGAACCGGTCTGACCTGCCCACCGGTATGACTTCCGAACCTAGTTCCAAAAGGATCTCTGACAGGATGTCCCTGGAAACCGATGAGTGCTCGTAAACCACCACCCTTTTCCCTTTCAGGCAATCCCTGCTGAAGAACGATGTGTAGCGATCCACGTATTCCTTTCTCGCCGACAGGTTCTC
>CAZSUQ010000858.1:0-2665 GCA_964609935.1 uncultured Thermodesulfobacteriota bacterium
GGGCAAGCGGGGACTTCAATCCCCACCACTACGCTGACGCCTTTGCCGAAACCCAGGGAACCGACGGCGTGATCGTGCACGGCCTGCTCAAGCCCGCCTGGCTGATCCAGTTCGTGACCGGCTGGATGGGCGATGAAGGTTTCATGAAGAAATTCGACTGCCAGTACCGCGGCTTCGATCACCCTCGCACCATGAAGACCATGAGCGAACCCAATGACGGGCAGACCTGGCACTGCATCGGAAAGGTCGTGAAGAAATACCTTGACGGGGACGACCACTGCGTGGACCTGGAGATCGGTGTGGAGAACGAAGAGAAAAAGGTGAACACGCCGGGCAGTGCCACCGTGATCCTTCCCGTGAAGGGCTGACCCGAAACCTGCAGGACACTTCGTCGCGAGAGCGGCCAGACATGGAAGGCTTGGGGGCATCTCACCCGGGGTATTCCAACAGGACCTTCACGGCCCGGTGCCTGCCCTGCTTTCTGCAGGCCAGGAAGGCCTCGGCGTACTGTTCCTGGCTGAACCGGTGGGTCAGGATCGGTGTGATGTCCATGCCTCTGTCTCGAATCATGTCGAAGTAGATTTCCATGGCATGCTTTCGCCGGCCTTCGTAGGTTTCCAGCCCGAACGCGTTCGATCCGATGATGGAGATCTCCTTGAAGTAAAAAGGGGTCCATTCGAACCTGCGGGGCGTGCCCACACCCGCGATCACGAATCTTGCCCTGTAATCGCATACCCGCACACCGATCTCCATGGTCTCCGGAGAGCCAACGGAATCGTAGATCGCCTGCACCCCCCCGTTCAGCATGGGCCTGCCGTGGCTGGGCACAAGGAGGTCCGCACCCGTGAGATCTCCTATCCTGCCGATGATCTTTTCCTTCGGTCTCCAGCAGATGGTCTCATGGGCTCCGAACTGCCTGGCCAGATCCCTCTGGTGATCGTAGCGATAAACCGCCAGGATCCTGACCTGCGGGTACAGGGCGCGCAGGATGGCAATGCTCAGCAGCCCGAGGGTGCCGCACCCGTAGACAAGGACCGTGTCCCTTTCCCCGGGCGGGAAGTTCAAAACCGCATGGAGGGAAACGCTGAATGGGTCTGCAAGCACGGCCTGCTCGTCGCTGATATCGTCCGGTATGGGGATGCACATGGACGCATGCGCAGGCACCAGCGGGGCAAACCCGCCCGTGGCGGCGCTGGAGTTTCCCGTGTGGATGCCGGGTGGGATGACGCCCCTTGTGAAGTTGTAGCAGCGGGAATAGTTTCCCTCTTCACAGGAAGGGCACGGCTCCCTGAAGCCCCTGGGGAAACAGGAGAGCCACGGATTGAGCACCACCCTTTCACCGACTCTCCTGTCCCTGACGGACGGCCCCACCTCTTCAATCGTTCCCACCACCTCGTGTCCCAGGATCTGCGGAAAACTGATGACCGAGGTCATGGGATTGTCCAGGTTCCCTTCCAGAAAGACCTGCTTGTAATCGCTTCCGCAGATACCGCAGTAACGGGCCTTGATCACAACCCAGTCCTCTGCGGGGAGTTTGGGGGCAGGTACTTCTCGAATCCGGAAGGCCGACCATCGCCCCAGATAGGCTCTTGACGAAAAGAGCCCCAGCGTCTTTGCCAGGGCCATCTTCAGCACGTTCATCTCGAAAACAATGGCTTTCATGCAGTCTCCCGACGAACCGCATCCCGCACAGGACCTGACTGACCGCCTGAACCATCATCCCATGCTAACGATAATCAAAGGCAGCCTTTACATGACGGCTGACGCCTTTCTTTAAAAGGCTCTTCATGGCAGCCCCGTAATCCGACAGTCGATAACCCTTGACCGGGAAAAGATCGAGCCGAAGTCTCTTTTCTTCAACCATCTGAAAGACGTGTTCGAACGCATTCCTGCGTTCCCCCCCGATGGTTTCCATCCCGTAGCTCATGGATCCAAGCAGGTTCACCTCCTTCCAGTAGAGGAGGCTCCACTCGAACCGCTCCGGAGGGCTTGACCCCACCAGGACCACCTTTGCCCGATGATCCGCCAGCCCGATGCTCCTCTGGAGGGTCTTTGCCGTGCCCACGCAGTCGAAGATCACGTCAAAGCCGCCAAGGAAAAAGTGATCCACGAATCTCGAAGCGAACGGCTTTGCGTTCAGCTGCTCCGCCAGCCGGATTCTCGATCCGCTGTCCTGTATGTCTTCGATGATGTGATCGGCCCCGCATTCCCGTGCCAGATCTTTTTGGAAATCGTATCGGGCAACCACGAAAAGCTCGCAGGGGATGTTCAGGGCACGGATGATCTGGATCATGGAAAGCCCGACGATACCTGCTCCAAAGACCAGCACCTTGTGGGAAGGTTCGAGCCCGGCCATCAGGACGGCATGGAGGGCCACACACACCGGATCCAGCAGGACGGCCTGTTCGTCGGTCATGAAGTCCGGAAGCGGGAAGATCTGGGAGCGGTGCGCCACCAGGTACTCGCTGAACCCCCCACCGGTCCTGCTGTTGGTTCCAATGCACTGGCCCGGGGGAAGGTCCCCCTCTGCCAGGTTCCGGCAAAGGCTGAAGTCCCCATCTGAACAGGGCCGGCATACGGTTGAGATCCCCCTGGGGATGCAGGAAAGGATAGGGTAGACCGCCACACGTTCGCCCACGGTCAGGTCCTTGACGTGATCACCCGG
>CAZSUQ010000859.1:0-2659 GCA_964609935.1 uncultured Thermodesulfobacteriota bacterium
GTCATCCTCAGATATGGCCACCTCATTGCCATCCTCGAACGTCCCATCTCCCCCCAAGAACTAACGACTCTCCTGAAACATGAGAGAGCCGCTTCAGAAGCTGCTTCTCTCGGAGGCATTGAAAATGCGGTACGAAGAGATGGAAATGAATTGGGCGACATCCAGTGAGCCCGACACGGAAGAAGATGAAGAAGGCCTTGATAACTCTGAACTCAGAAGGCTTCAATTCTTTTCCGAACGCCTGGAACTTACGGACCCGGTAATATGGTTCCTTCCCCAGGTTCGAGCAGGAAGGCGGAGGCGCTGACTTCACCTCTTTCACCTTCTTTTTTGACGCTCGAATTTCTCTTTCCAGGATCAGAAAGAGAAATTCAGCTTTTGTGCGAGTTTCAGAGGTGTGAAAATGGCAAGAAGAACCAACAACTGTCCGTTCATAAAGAGCCGTGTCGGACGCTTTCAGATATCCGTCTGGAATAGAGATTCCTTTTCCCCTTCCTTTGGGGCAAAAGGAATCTTCAAATATAAGATATACGAGGTGAACAAAAATGGATGAATGGAAATCTGTAGATTCGGGTGTATGGAGGCCCTTGAAAGAGGGAGATCAAATAGTCGGGGTCCTCACAGATAGGGAACCGAAAGACGAAACCGCAAGGCTCAGTGCGAGATACCACCTGCAAAACGAGAGAGGAAGGTTCCTTGTCTGGGGTTCGGCAATAATCGACGACAGAATGCGCTACGTAAACAAGGGAGACAAAGTAAGGATTACTTACGAAGGAACAACGAAGAATAAACGCAACCAGGATGTACACCTTTATAGGGTGGAGGTTGCAAGGAATCTCGAAGGAATCCACACGACAGACGAATCGAGAGAAGAAAAATCTGTCTACGAGGAAGAAGTAGATGATCTTGTAGTCTGAAACTTTTCAGAGACCAAAGGAAGATCAACGATACCCTCTACCGCCCCGAGCTGAGTAACCCATTTGTTTTCCCCGGAATACCCTGGAATAGCTCAGGGGGCGCCGAGGGTTCCCGTACCGTTTTTCTGAAAAAGTTTTCAGACGTTTATTTTGTATTCCTTCGATGTTATCCAGTATGTATCCCCGCCAGTCATCACAGAAATGCCACGGATATACGGAGATGACCTCAAAACCCATTTCCGAGTAGATTTTTTTCTTTCGTTTGATTCCACGGTCATAATCCGGCTGCCCGGCCAACCCAAAATACTCTAAATATATCCCGAACTCGGGTAAAAAATAATCAGGATGCCAGATCTTCGGCTTCCCTTTGTCTTCAACGAGCACTCCCTGCTCATATCTGTAGCGGATCCCATAACTGTCTAGAAATTCTCCTATCCTTCGTTCTCCCTCCGATTTAAATCCATCTTTTTTCTGTCCGACGCGTTTCTCCAAGGCCGTTGTCATAAACGATCACAGGCAATGGTATGTCCCGGGACCTTTTAAAGTTTTCGGACTTGATCGACGGTCATCTTCTCATGAACTCCCAGTCGGCCCCGTAAAAATCGAAACATTTATAAAGCTCCGCGTATTCCTACTCTCTGGTAACAACACACTATCTTGGACCGCGGCGTTGTCCATGTCTCTCAACACAAAGGAGATGAAAGACAGCATCGATGGTCAAAGACCTTAACCAAATTGGCGGCAGTCCTTCCAATCCAGCTTCACAATCGGCCTCACAGCCTGATACGAGCTGTTGAAATACCGAGAACCGTGCGCCACTGAATGAAAATGTCTTCAGTTCCCTCTCGACGTGGAGAGGAGAAAAAATGAGATTTCTATAGTTGGCGCTGTCCTTAACAAACCAATCCTCTTGACAATCCACAGAAATCACAATCCCCCCCGCAACGTTCACGCCAGGCAACTGCATCGAGTCCAAACAAATCCCCAAAACAGGCCCTAAAAGACTGCCCATCGACCCAGGGCAGACAATAAGAACGGACGTTTTTTTCCACAGATCCGAGGAAGGAGGTGATTTTCATGATTACCAAGTAAACGCCGTGAACACCCAAGAATGAACTAAAACCCAATCCACCAACTAACTGAATAGCATCACACAATCCACAGGGCCCGTTTCTTACCTCTTTCGAGGGGCAAGGAACGGGCTTTTTTTTCGGAAAGGAGGAATAACCCATGAGATCGACCTGGATGGGTGAAATCAAGAAATTATCATCACAAGAACGTCAGAGGAACCATAACGCAAGGCCGTATGTCGGCCTCGCCTACCTGGACAGTCCCTCCAGTAAACAATACGGCTCCCCCATCATTGGAACGGACACGATCAAGGGCTGCAACAACGGCTGTTTCAGGTGCTACGCCAACCGAATCAGCAGGTTCCATCGGAAGGTCTTCGCTGAGCCTGTTCAATGTTTTGTTGCCGGAACACCCGCCCCCAAGATCGTCTACCGTTTCGGAACGTTCGGGGATCCTGCAATCGACTGGGACTGGACTTTCCGGGAGATCGAAAGGCTGCAAGCCCGAGGGATGAAACGGTTCTATCTCGTGAGCAAGCTGCAGAACGTGGAAGGGTTCAGAAACGACCCTGACCTCTACCTGCACGTGAGCTTTGATCCCCTCAACCCAACTCAGCTTGGCGTCACCATGCAGAACTTCGACTCGATTGAGGCAATGCGCGTGGTCCGCCT
>CAZSUQ010000860.1:0-2656 GCA_964609935.1 uncultured Thermodesulfobacteriota bacterium
TCTGAGGATGAGATGGATCTCCCAGGTGGCAACATTGCCGGCGGTGATCAGTGCCGTAGCCCCGTAAATACCGAACACGTCGCAGATCTGGATGAAGGGCGGGAGGCGGTAAAGACCCGCACCCATGTGCCAGGGGAAGATAAACGGAAAAAGGTATTCCATGGCCGTGTAACATACCGGAAAGCTCACAATGGCCGGAACGAGCCGTGATCGGGAAATCAAGCCGTAACAGAAGGTCATGGCACCAAAGGCGAGGCCTGAATAGACGGCAAACAGGATCCATGCCAGCACACTCAAAGTCAGATTGAGGTTGCTGTATCGCTGGACCGTTCCGATGACCCAGGTGAAGCAAACCAAATGGATCAAGGCCCCGCAGAGCCAACCCGTGAAGAATCTCTGGCGGGGAGACTGCTCTTCCAGGGCAACAAGCAGCGGAATCAGCACGAACGGGCCTATATAGACCCAGTTGATCTTGGGTGAGCCGATCCCGTAGAAAAGGGCGCCCAGGGCACAGAGTCCAAGGGTCCGCAGCCTCGGCTTGTGGGGTTCAAGAAATTGGGCAGAGCGGCTTTTCATCTGTTGTTTCCTGCAGGCGGCCGGCACGGTTTCTCCTGACGTTCCCGTGAAAGCGATGAGATCACGAAGCGTGAGCAGTTCTTTTTGTGCAGCCTTTTGGTGGTGCCTCGCCTTCGACCGAAACCTTTTATCCGACCCTGAGAGCCGAAGTCAACCGGAGGGATAATCCGCATATTGTCTATTTGACACATTTTCTTTCTTCCTGCTACCTTTCTGAAATCATCCTTCCGGAACGTTCCTGAATGTGCCGTTCATCTCTTCCGGGCATGATGCCGGATGTTCGCAGGAGAATCTGAAGGTGGGCAAATGGAAAAGGTTTCCGCTGTTCTCCTGACCCGGAACGAAGAAAAGAACATCGAGCGATGCCTGAACTCCCTTGCCTGGGTGGACGAGATCGTGGTGGTGGATACGGGCTCCACGGACAGCACCCTGGCGATTGCGGAACCCCGCGTCCAGACCCTTGTCCATGGGGACATGAGCAGGGGATTTGCACACAACCGAAACATGGGGAACCGGGAGGCAAGACACGACTGGGTCCTGAAGATCGACGCGGACGAGGTGGTCCCGGACACCCTCTGTGAAGAGATCCGGAATGCGTTGCGGAACAGGCGTGACGTGGACGGCTATGTCGCTGCGACACGCGCTCATTTTCGAGGGAAGTGGATCCAGGGATGCGGCTGGTACCCCATGTACCAGGTTCGGCTGTTTGACAGGAGGAAGGCTCGATGGGAAGGCCTGGTCCACGAGCGGCTTCTCCTGGACGGCAGGACTGCCGTGCTGAGAAACGATGTCCTTCATTACAACTACGATGATATTCAGCACTATTTCGAAAAGTTCAACCTCTACACTTCGTTTGAAGCAAGAAGGATGAAAGAGGAGGGCCGGAGGATCTCGTGGTGGAACCTGCCTGAAGTTTTTTTTCTCAGACCGGCCGGCTTTTTTCTCAAAAGCTTCCTGCTGCAGAAAGGGTGGAAGGACGGCTTCTACGGCTATCTCGTCAGCCTCTATTCCGCCTTTTACGTATTGGTCAAGTACATGAAGCTCTACGAGATCCAAAAGGATCCCTCTGCCAATCTTCCTGTGAAGGAATAGGCGAGCAAAAGATCGGAGGCGCTGAGGGCCATGGAGTTGGCACCACCGCGGGGAACCCGGGATTTTTACCCGGATGACATGCGATTCCGGAACTGGCTGTTCTCCATATGGAGAGAAACCTCCCGCCGGTATGGCTATGAAGAATATGACAGCTCGATCCTGGAGCAGGAGGAACTCTATGTCCTGAAATCCGGGCCGGAGATCCTGGGCCAGCTCTTCAATTTCGAGGACAAAGGGGGGCGGCGCGTCTCTCTCAGGCCGGAGATGACCCCCACGCTTGCCCGGATGGTTGCAGCAAAGGGGACGGCCCTGGCCAAACCGGTCAAATGGTTTTCCATTGCCCAGTGTTACCGATACGAGCGGATGTCCAAGGGGAGAAAGAGGGAGCACTACCAGTGGAACCCGGATATCATCGGCGTTCCCGAGGTCAGTGCAGAGGCCGAGTTGATTGCCTTGGCCCTGGATACCTTGAGCCAGCTTGGACTCAATGAACAGGACGTGGTTGTCCGTATCAGTCATCGGGGACTTTTGGGAACCGTTCTTCAGGGATTGGCGCTTCCTGAGGACGGGTGGCCCGATGTGTTCGGGATTATCGACAAGCGTGGAAAGGAGCCGGATGAGACCCTTCGGAACCTGTTGAAAGGGATGGGTATTGAGAAGGGAGTGGTCAAGGAACTTTTCTCCATGCTGGACGAGAGGTCGCTGGGGGTCTTTGACGGATTCCTGGCCGAGAAAGGGCTGAACCAGCAACCTGTCCACGATCTGCAGCGCCTGTTTGATCTCCTGGGCCATTACGGGGTGGGAGATGCCTGCGAATTCTCACCTTCCATTGTACGCGGATTGCCCTATTACACGGGTGTGGTGTTCGAGTGCTTTGACAGGGGAGGTGAGTTCAGGGCCCTGTTCGGCGGGGGCCGTTACGACAATCTTCTGGAGCTTCTGGCAGCGGGCAAGCATCCGGCCGTGGGATTGGGATTCGGTGACGTGG
>CAZSUQ010000861.1:0-2655 GCA_964609935.1 uncultured Thermodesulfobacteriota bacterium
TATTGTACGCAACGAGCTTTCCTATCGAAAAGGGATCACAATCCATGAGAGAAAAGGACAACATCAGAGCGGGCATGTGGTGGCCGGGGTTGGTCGCGGCAACCTTTTTTCTTTTGCTGGCATTGACATTCGGCTGCAGTAAAACCCAAACGCCCCTTGAGGATACCATCCAGGCCACCGGGAGTCCGCCGGAAGAAGCAGGGAGCCCGGGACGATCCGACGAGGCGACACGGGGCACGGCACAGGAAAACAGCCCGGCAAGGCATACGTACCGTATCGAGGTGGGAGACGAGTTTGATGTGAAGGTTTATGGCCACCCGGGACTCAATGAACCCCTGATCGTGCGCCCTGACGGAAAGGTATCTCTCCTTCTCGCGGAAGAGATCCAGGCCGCCGGGCTCACCCCTCCCGAGTTGGACAGGGTCATCACACAGATCTACAACACGCGGATCAGCAATGCGGAAGTCGCAATCATCATGCGAAAATTCGCCGGAAACCGGGTCTACGTGGGCGGAGAAGTGAACAAACCCACAGAGCTGTTGATGGAAGGTCGTCTGACGCTCCTCCAGGCAATCTACAAGGCGGGGGGGCTCAAGGAAACCGCGAAGCACAAGAGCGTGGTTCTCTTGAGGGATCAGGGAACCTCCGAGCCTCTGGTCACGGTCGTGAACGTGGACGAGATCCTGGAAAGCGGCCGAGGGGATGTCGTGCTTCACCCTTATGATGCCGTATTTGTCTCCAAGACCTTTATCGCAAAGGCCGATAAATTCGTTGATCAATATATCAATAAGATCGTACCCAGGAATCTGACCGCAGGCTTTTCGTGGTCCTACAACCTGACACCCTGGGTCGAGGTTTTCAATCGATAACCGGAGAAAGAATAGAAAGGAAATCTTTTGGAAATAAGGCATTATTGGCAGATTGTCCTGCGATACAAGCTTATGATCATCCCACTTGTTCTGTGTGCATGCCTGGGCGCACTTGCTGTAACCTATGTTCTGTCCGAAACCTATAAGTCTTCAGCGCTGCTTCTTGTCCGTCCCGCCGACGTGGGGAAAGTCACGAAACCGCCTGGAGGATTCGGGGCAAAGGAAGCGCTAGGTTATCCGCTGGTGGGCGTGGATTCCAAGGTCTTCAGCCGCAGCTACGCGGCGATCATACAAAGCCGAGAGATCGCCAAGGAGATCGTGGACGAGCTTCAACTGGACAAGCTTGCCAAGCCCGTAGTGAAGAACCCCCTGAAGCGTGCTTATAAGTATTTGAAAAAAAAGATCAAGGTGTTGATCTACTACACCTGGACGATCATGAAGCATGGCGGGATCAAAGATGTAGACCCTTACGATAACCTCGTCAGTGCAATACACGGAAGTATATCCGCCTCGGAGATCCGGGAGACCAACCTGATTCAAATCACGGTAAGATCCCAGGATCCGGAGTTCGGGGCCATCATCGCCAACACGGCGGCAAAGGTTTTCGTGAAACACTGGCGGAAGACCTATTACGAAGAAGCCAAGCAAAACCTTGCACTGGTAAAGGATCAGTTTGAAACCAACAACGCTGAGTTGAACAACCTAGTCGACTCCCTGTACAGATACAAGAAAAAAGAGGGAATCGTGGACCTGGAGGCCCAGATTCCCTCAAAAATCTCCTCGTTGAGCTATTTCGAGAGGAGACTTCGCCAGATGGAACCCGATATCCAGGAACTCCTGAACGAACGCAAGGAGATCCAGCGTCAGCTGGCCAGCAGGAGACAGGTTTCAACGTCCGCAACGATTACCAGCGAGAATCCGGTTGTTACAGAACTGAAGCAGATCCTTTCAGGCCTTGAAATCGATATGGCAGGTCTCAAGAAGCGCTTCACTTCATCACATCACGACGTCGTCTCCCTCCAGGCCAAGATCGATGAAACCCGGAAGAGACTGGCCGAAGAGGCGGCCCAGAAAGTCGCGGAAGAGACCTCTTCCACGGACCCGGTTTACCTGGGACTGGAAGAAAGGCTTTCCGAGATCAACGCGAGGCTGCCCGCACTGGAAGCGAAAAGAGATTCATACCTGAAGAACGTGGAGCAATACCGGGTAGAGGTGGATCAGCTTCGTGACAAGGCAGAAAAACATGACGCCCTTGAGCGAGGCGTGGAACAGCTCAAGGAGGTCAACTTGGCGTTCTTTGAAGAGTTGAAGGATTTTGACTTTCTTGCGAGCAAGAGGCCCGAAGAGACGCTCCTGGTTTCCCCGGCCACGCCGCCCGTGTATCCCTCGGGGCCCATCAAGATCCTGTACGTGGGAATCGCTTTTGGGGTGAGCCTTGTTCTCGGAATCACCTTGGCTTTCTTCCTGGAGTACATCAACAACCGGATCCGTACGGTCGAAGAGGCCGAGTCCAGCCTGGACATCCCGGTGCTTGCCACCATACCACGGACGGAGAAGCTTGCCGGGGTGGCGTTTCCAGGAATCCTGCTGCCGGAGGTCAAGCCCAGTCCGTGAATCCACCCCTAACGGGTCATCGGCTCAAGATATTTGTGAGGTTCGAATCATGAAATCGGAAGATCAAAACAACTGGCTCCAGCGCCTGCGGACGAGGTACGGGCGTCTCCTCAATGCAAGTCACCGCTGGCTTTTCCGAAGCAACGCACTTCCTGATTCAATCGACTCCGCC
>CAZSUQ010000862.1:0-2654 GCA_964609935.1 uncultured Thermodesulfobacteriota bacterium
GGATTTTCCAAAAGCAGGGTTCCGGCCAAACCTTGCTTTCTCTCATGAATCATTCTATCGGGGATCAGGAAAAAAATCTGAATGGCTCTTCTATGCTGTCTGGATGGAAAAAAGAGGGCAGGCACGTGTCTTTCCATCCCCTAACCACTCTTTCTTTTCTTTAGTTTGTAGATATTAATATTATTACAAAAGCCGTGCCGTGGATCAGGAAAAAACCGGTCCCACCCGAGTAAAATGCGCCCGGCCTGGTTTCCGAATCCGCAACCAATGAATATCAAAGGGTTTTTTTTGGTTCGCGAAAAACTCTTTTGACAGGACTCTCGTTAAAGCCGCATCCGAAGCAGGCCCTGTTCAGGAAAAGGGCGAGCCTTCAACACAAAAAAGAGGGGAAAACAAGGAAACGGTTGTTTCCCCGTTGACCCGGTTCGTGCCCGGCATGATTCAGGGGCGTCCATCCAACCTTTCAATCTATCTATAGAATACCGCTATTTCCCCTTCGGAAACAACCTTTACCCATCCTGCCCTGAACCAGGATCCCATGTGGGCAGAGAAGGCTTGAAAAAGCTCGGTTTGATTAGGGAAAATCCTTTTCAAAGACTTGAAACGCCTGTTTCCACCTTCCTGAACAGCATCCCGATTTCGCTTGATGGTTCGTCCCTGTGTGACTTATTATGGGGAACAAAACCTAATCGTTCTTACATGCATCCTATTGCTTTGAACCCTCAGCTGAGAGCGGTGGAAGCACAGAACCTTCAGGCCCGATTCCTCCACGTTTCCACCGCTTTTGCTATGAAGTTTCATGTAAATTGCATGCTAAAGAAAAACGCCCTTGCAACCGAAGAGAAGACGTGATATTGAGTGCCCCCTTTGATTACGAAGAGACTCTTCGAACAACAGAAAGGCTGAACAATGAAAGGATGGTTTGTGCCGGCAATCTTTTTTGCCCTGTGCCTGCTTCTCGCCACCCCCTTGCCCTCAAGCTCCGCACCGGAGGCCTCCGGAGATTACGTGATCGGACAGGGCGACGTATTGGAGGTCTTCATCTGGCGCAACGAGAAGCTCTCCCGCGAGGTTGTGGTGATGCCCGACGGCAACATCTCCCTGCCTCTGATCCAGAACATCAAGGCCGAGGGGCTGACGATCCTGCAGTTGAGATATGTGATCACGCAGAAGCTCAGTCAGTACGTGGAGAGCCCGAAGGTCACGGTCATGATGATGGAGATGAACAGCTACAAGGTCAGCGTGCTCGGCCGCGTGTTGAAACCGGGCGTCTATCCCGTGACCGGAAAGACCTCCATCATCGAGGCCATCTCCATGGCCGGCGGCTTCACGGAATGGGCGAACAAACGAAACGTCACGGTCATCAGGGGACAGGAAGGAGAGGAGAGATCGATCGCCATTAACATCAACAAGATCATCTCGGGGAAGGATCCCTCACAAAACATTCTCCTTCGGCGTGGGGACACGGTCATCGTCCATTAAGAAAACAAAGGTTTTCGTTATGAAAAAATTCCGTTCGGTTCCGCTCGGACCCATCCTGCTTGCCGCTGCCGTTCTCTCTCTTCTCCCTTTCACCCGGGCAGAGGCCAAGTGGTCCCTGACGCCGAGTGTTTCCGTAGAGGAGCAGTACAACGACAACGTCTTTCTCACCGAGACGGGTCAGGAGGAGAGTTTCATCACGATCGTTTCGCCCGGTGTCCAGTTTTCCTACCTCGAAGAACACGAAGAGGTCATGCTGGCCTATACGTTCCAAGAGACGTTCTATCACGACCTTGCGGAACCCGACTTCTCCGGACATTATGCAAACCTGGATGCCTGGAAGGATTTCGGCCCCCGTTTTGGACTCTCGATCCAGGATGTCTTCATACGGTCGGAAGACCCCGTTGAGCTCACCGGGATCGAAATGTTCGAGCGTCCCTACATCCGAATGGGCAGGAGGTACGATCCCTACCTGCGAAACATCGTGGAACCCAGAGGCACCTTTCGGTTCGGAAAGGGGCGCTACGTCCGTGTCGGATACCGAAACCACATCTCGCGAAACGATGCAGCGGATATTTCGAACAAGGACCGGAACGCCGTCAACGGCCTCCTTGTCCTGCGCCTCGATGTGCACAACCGCCTGGACCTCTTCTACGAGCGGGTTTTTCAACGCTATGACCAAACCGACCCGCCTCAGCAGTCCCGGGATTTCGACGGCGACGATATCCGGGTGAAATATGCCTACTCCCTGAATCCGAAAACCTCGATCCGCATCTCCTACCGCGGGCGGATTCGAAACTTCCTTGAGCAGATCCCGGGCTTTGCGGATTACCAGACCCACAATCCAAGGGCCGGGGTGTCTCACAAGTTTGGTGAAACGTTTGAAGTTGCGGCCATGGCCGGTTACGCCGTCCGGGTTGTGCAGGACGAAAAGGAGGACGGGACCTTCTCCGGACGAATCGACCTGTCGGGCACCTACAAGCGCCTGAGCGTGGATGTGTACGGAGAGAGGGGATACGACGAGGATATGCTGGGGGCCGAGATTCTCGGCTTTTACGAATTCTGGCGGGCCGGCGTCAAGGGGCGTCTCGATCTGCTGGAAAGGGTCTGGCTGGACGGCTACGTTTATTTCGAAGATGACGACTTCAATGCCATGGATCGCAGAGACCGTCTCT
>CAZSUQ010000863.1:0-2649 GCA_964609935.1 uncultured Thermodesulfobacteriota bacterium
TTCGAGAGCCGCTGAATGAGGACGGACAGATCCTTGCTTCGGCGGCGTTTGCCGTTGAGAAGGAAATGGCCAGAACCTTGAACGACATCCTTTTTCACCGGACAGGATTGGGGAACGTGGGCCACCCGGGGAATGAGGTTCTCCGGAAGGTTGCCGATGTGGCCGCAGAGAGGCTGGGCTGGGATCCGAAAAGGGTGGAAGACGAGCTTGCTTGCGCCCAGGAGGCCCTGCGACTACCCTGAGGAAAGCCCCTGGATCGTTTCCAAAAGGTTGTCGAGATTGAAGGGTTTCAGGATGAGCTTGTAATTGGGGTGGTTCCTCAACTCTTCGTGTAATTTCTTTTCCGTGTCCGCCTCGTCGAGCCATGCGCTCAGATAGATCACCTGGATGGAGGGGTTGATTTCTCGGAGCCGGGCAACGAGGGAAAGGCCGTTCTCCATCGGCATCATGATGTCCGTCAGGATCAGATCAGGCTGGAACTCCTTGAAGATCCTGGAGGCCTCCTGCCCGTCTTCGGCAAGTCGGACGTCAAAGCCTTGGCCTTCCAGGAAGTTATTGAGGAGAATACGGATGGCATACTCGTCGTCCACAACGAGAATTCGCTTTATCGACGGATGCCCTTCCATATTTCTCGGATCCGGATCTGATTGAAGTGGTGTCGTTCAAGGAGGAGGGTGATAAGCGTCGTGAACATTCACATTCGAATTGGTTGTTGGAGATTCACTATAGAGGAAGGACAGGCGAAAAGTCAATGATTCGACATGAGCCTCAGGGGCTCTCGTACACCCGTTGAAGCGTTGCCGTGCACAAGGAGATGTACACGGTTCAAGAGCAGGGGGAAGAACGGAGACTCGAGGAAGAGGAACAAAGGAATGACGAGAAAGGGACAGAAGGGAAAGAAGCGTCGGCCCGGCGGACGTGACGAAAAGGATGCAGGACGGCTGGCC
This sequence comes from uncultured Thermodesulfobacteriota bacterium, assembly GCA_964609935.1. Taxonomy (GTDB): domain Bacteria; phylum Desulfobacterota; class DSWW01; order DSWW01; family DSWW01; genus CAYTRL01. The sequence continues at coordinate 948 of CAZSUQ010000863.1, forward strand.
TTCGGGCGGTTGAAGGGTTGGATGGCGGAGCATGACCCATCCCTGGACGTGGCGGATGATCCGGCCATCCGGGAGTTTCAAGCCATGGAGCCCGGCCTCCTGTCCCGCTGGATTTCACGCCTGTTCCATGAGGAGCACACAGGGGAACCAGGAAAGATCCTGCAGGGAGCACTCCACCTGCTCGGTGATGAGGCCGCCCCTTTTCTCCAGGAGGTGGTTCGATCGGAAGGTTGTTCGTTGGCGGAAAGGAAAAAAGCGCTCGATGTCCTTCGTGGAATGGGGGCAGGGCATGATGAAATCCCTGGAGATGCTCTTGATGCCGCATGGACGTTCGTTACGGAAGAATTTTCGGTGGGCACACAAGCGACGGATGGACCCGACCCCTCTTACGCGGATCTCTGGGAGCGTTATCAGCGCATCCCAAAGGAACTCTCCGGTTCCGTTGCCTGTCAACTCCTGGCAAACGATCCGGTCCACGCGTTTTCGTTCCTGTTGTTCTGCCTGGAAGAGAGCGGAGAGCTGCCGGAGGAGGTCCTGGAAGGGATGGTGGATGTACAGGGGGAAGAGGCGGCCCGCTTTCTGCAGGCCGCTTTTCAGAAAGCGGGCCGCAAGAAACTGCAGAAGAGGATCAAGAAGGTGAACCACAAGCGTCGTGCAAAAGGCCTGCCCTCCTGCGATTTCGAAGCGGAGGACACAGGCCGGGCCATCTGGAGCCCGCCCGTGCCGCCGAAACCCATCGGCCTCCTTTCCATGACCGAGTCAGCGGAAGCAAGGATGGTCTGGGTGATCCGGCATAACGTTCCCAAGGGCATGCTGGTGTTTGGGGGCTTGGTTCACGACGGGCAGGGGCTGGTCAAGTTCTTCCTGCTGGATGTCTCTCCCCGGGAAGCGGAAAAGTACAGGGACTCTCTTGTGAACGGCCAAGAGCCCACCGTTGTGGAGACGGACCCTGCTTACTGCGCCTTTCTTTTGGAGGACGCATACGGCAGGGGCGCACCGCGGGATGCAGAGGAGGCAGAACTCTACAAGGGGTACAGGATGTTCCTCAAGGAGCTCTCCTCAACGGAAGAGGTCCTACATCCCATCCGCCAGGCGTTTCAGCATCAGGCGGATCAGGAGGTCACAGAGGATCCTCTCGGCGAATCCGCCGCCCTTCTGAAGCACAAGTTCCTCCTGTCGTGGCGAATGGATCCCCTCCGGCTGAAACCGCACCTTGGGAAGCTGGAGGAGATCTCCGAGAGCAAGATCATCGTCCATCCCTTGCAGAAGAAGGAACGGATCGAGTCCTTTTATCGTGACACCACAAGGGAGATGCTCTCCGATGAGGCCTTTCGAGATACCTGGAGGAGACGTTTGGAAGACATGGCATGGGTGCTCTTCAAGACCGGTGAGGACACCCTTGCGAAGCGGTTGTTTCGGGTGGGCCTGTATCTGGAGGATGCGGAGAAGGATTTCTCGCGTGTCGCGTTCTTCACCCAGCTCGTACAGATGACCTTTGAGGGATGGCTCAAGGAGAAGAAGTCGGAGGAAAAGGCAGCTCCATCGCTGATCGTCAAGCCCTCTTGATTTCTCAGGACTCGGAAGATTCTTCCTCTTTCTTGTCCTCTTCTTTTTCCTCGGCAGCTTTTACTTTGTCTTCGGCTTGTTTCGGTGCTTCTTCCTCTTTTTCTTCTTTCTTGTCTTCTTCCTTCTTCTCGGCAGC
>CAZSUQ010000864.1:0-2646 GCA_964609935.1 uncultured Thermodesulfobacteriota bacterium
CCCCCGAAATGGTGGGGGCTGCGTTCAACCTCTGCGAGGGGGGAGAGTAGTTACCTCTGTTGATCATTTCACAAAGCTCAAGAATTTCCAGTCGCTTCGACCTGATGATCAAGCATCTGCAATTCCGCGAGGTCCCTTCCACACCCCCCAAACCCGGGGAAATCGTCATCCTGTGCATGGGAGGGTCCAGCACCGAAGGATCACCCTTCAACCCGGACTTCCCGTACGATTACCCGTGCTTGCTGGAAGAAGAGCTTCAGGCCCGGGGATATCCTGTCCGGGTCTTCAACGCGGGAATTTCTGCGGCTTCCTCATGGCATGCGCGGAACATCGCACCCAAACTGATGGAGAGGCTGAAACCGCACATTGTGACGTTTTCCTACCATGAGAACGACCTCGTTGCCGAACAGTTCAGTACGCTTCGGGAACGATTTGTGCCGAACGTGTTATTGAATCTAGCTTCAAGAGTGCCCCATGTTGAGGCACTCCGATCGCTGATCGATCTGTGCGAGTCCCATCACTCGATCCCCATCTTTCTGATCGAACCGATTTTCGAGTGGGTCAATGGAGAAAAGAGGCATCTCTCCCCCGACGACCGAATTGAATACGGGTCTTTTCTCCCCCCTTCGATCCGCCTGTGGGATCCCCTTCCGTTGTTCCGAGAACATGAAGACGATCTTCTCTTCATGGACTCAGTGATGCACCTCAATCGATGGGGCAACCTGTTGATGGCTCGTTATCTGGCAACGAGGATTCGAGCGGAGATTTTAGAAGCCGGCAAGTAAGAAACCGAATCCGATCATCTTTCACCGGTTCCGGCCGTTCTCGGCTGCCGCCCTGCCCGCAGGAACAAGGATGCCTTCCTGAGCATGGCTTTGTAATAGAGTTTGTAGTGGAACCGAAGCATGAAGCGGGTGCCTTCCTTCCGAGAGAGGAAGGTACGGACGAGTGTCTGTGGTTTGAGGAATGCACCGAGTAGATGCACCATCAGGAGCAGGTTGACTCTTCTCTTTTGTGGATGGAGAAAGGCGGATCCCTTTCCCAACTCCTGGGATTGCTCGAACATCTCTCTTTGCCAGTACCCGTTTCCGGGTCTCGCCTCCAACGATCCCGCGGTGGGAATGTCCACATGTTTTCGAGCGAATTTGAGGCTCAATCTCATCTGGCTGACGGATTCCTTGGGGTTTCCCAGGATCACGTTGGAAATCAGGCAGATGGACGATCTGCTCAGAAGGGAGGCGGCCTCTCTGATCTGATGGAACCGGACCGGCCGCCTGTAATCCGCAAGGATCTCATCATGGATGGAATCGATGGACATGTAGACCACCATGCAGCCCGTCCTTTCAAGCATGGGGATCATATCGGGACTCTCGATTACCGTGGTGGGCTCCAGGCACGCCATGTACGGGATTTGGATCCGCTTCTTGATCAGATCGTTTAGGAATCGATGCCCCCAGTCGATGTCCCTGCAGAAGTTGTCATCGGAGAAGTAGATGAAGTTGAATCCCCTCCCGGACACTTCCTCCATCTCCTCCGCCACTCGGTCCGGGTTCTTTCCCCTCCAGGTTCTCTTCCATGTTTGTGTGGTGCAACAGTATCGGCAGTTGTTCACACATCCGCGACTGGCTTCAATGCTGATCCCGTAATATCCCTTCGCAATGAAATACGGCAACGGGTCCATGAGTTCAAAACTCGGGGAAGGAATGGAATCCATATCCACGAAGGATTCCAAGGCGTTCTCTCGAACCCTTCCGTCTTCCTCCCGGCACACAATCCCTGGGATCCGGTCGAGAGGGCCCCCATCCTTCTCTAGCGAGGCCAGCAATACGGGGAGGCTGTCCTCTCCCTCATGCAGCACGACCACGTCAGCGCCTGCGTCCAGCATCCCCTCCCAGTCAAAGGAGGCATGCTGGCCTCCGGCAAGAATCCACTTTTCTGGGTATTCTTCCCGAATTTGATGGATGAATCTTTTCACCCGATCCGCATTGTAGGTGTATCGACACGCCACACCAATAAAGGCGTGGCCCTCGTTCACCACCTGGAAGAGAACCTCTTCATGCCGGAGACTGAGATCCTGCACATCGATCTCATGCCGTACCTTGCAGGCCGCATGGAGGCTCAACAGGCCCAAGGGCGGGAAGGTGGTAAACGAGATATCACAGGGCGGCTCGACCAGAATGCCTTTCATCGTCCAAACGCTCAGATGAGGGTAACGTAATTCGTTGTTTTGTTTGCAGTGGAACCTACATGAAGGAAATACCGAATGCCTTCGGACCAGCGGAGCCGGAACGCACGCTTTTCTCTCGGCAGGGCCAGAAACATAAACAGCCGGTAAAGGGGCAGAAGAGGCAAGCCCAGCAGAAACCGAAGACGTGAAACAGGAAAGGGCAGCCTCATGAACAGATACCAGAGGGCGTACAAGCTCATCACCTTCTGCCGGTCCGGAATTCGGTACATCGTGTCACGCGAGGCCTCCGAGAGGTCGGGCAATTCCAGAACACGGTTTCTGAAGTCTCCGGGAAGCAGCCCATCTGCAATACATTCTTCAGCCATCTTTGAATACGGGATCGGCACCGTAACGGCAACGCGTTGGTGGCCGGACCCGATCTTCTTGTTCAAGTCCAGGGTCTTTAAATCCTCTTCGAT
>CAZSUQ010000865.1:0-2643 GCA_964609935.1 uncultured Thermodesulfobacteriota bacterium
CCATCACGGAAGAGGAAAGGAGTCTCCTCCGGAAGACGCGCGGACAGGATCTCCCGGTGGAGATCTACCCAAACGTGGTGGATACGGATTTTTTTCAGACATCGAGCCTCCCGACCTCTCCTGCCTCACTTATTTTCGTAGGAAATTTCCGGCACGCACCCAACACCGCAGGGATACTCTGGTTTGTGAAAAACGTGTTTTCCTCCATCGAGCAGGCCCATCCCGAGGTGACTCTCACCCTGGTGGGTCCTGCCCCTCCTCGCGAACTCCTTCAGTTGGGGGAGCGAAAAAGCATAACGGTCACCGGCTATGTGCCCGACATTCGAACCTACATAGAGAAGAGTGCGATCTTCATCTGTCCTGTGATAACCGGAGGAGGCATGCGTGGAAAGGTCCTCGAGGCCTTGGCCATGACCAGACCTGTGGTATCCACTTCACGGGGAGCCGAGGGAATCGAGGCGGATCCCCAACGGGAGATTCTGCTGGCCGACGAACCCGAGGCCTTTTCAGAAGCAGTGAACCGGTTGATCCGGGACCGGGAAATGCGTCAGGAGATTGGAAAAAACGGACGAAAGCTCGTGGAAACCAGGTACAGTTACGGTGTGATCTTTCCCCGCATGGAAGCATTCTATGAAGAATTGATTCGGACGAAGAAGGAACACTCTCTTTGATGATGGAATCCTCCCGGGGTTCGGTTTTCGTTCCATGCAAACCGAAAAGCCGGAGCCTTTGCCTCCATTTTATGTGCTTAGGGGCGTCCCGGTTGACAAGAAAAGATCCCGTACATTATCCTTTAATGTATTGCATTCTAACTTCTTGACAGATCAAAAGGCCTAGATCATGAAGAAAATCGTAAATGTTCCTTTTTTCCTCTTTGTTTTGGCATGCCTGGTTGCCCTCGGCATCGGTTGCGGTAAGGGGGGGGGGGACGGAGCCAACGGGAATAACGGTGGATGTAGCGTGGATGGGGACTGCGATGATGGTCTCTGGTGCAACGGAGCTGAAACCTGCGACACGCAGGGCAATTGTCAGCCTGGAGGCGGCAATCCATGTGCGCCTCCGCTGCTCTGTGATGAAGGCACTGATTCGTGTGATGCCTGTAATCCGGTTCACTCCTTCCAGGGAGGAACGGTTGATCTTATTACACTGGTTATCGACTCCGTGGTTTTTTCTCAGCCGTGCAACGCAGACCCCGGAACGGAAACCTTGTTTCAGACGGTAATCAATTGGGTCATGACGCCCGTTTCCGAGGGGGGGTTGGGGCTTTTGAAGTCTGTTTTCATGCCGGGCTATGAGGCGCTCAGGCATGGAGGGACCGATAATTTTACGATGAGTATCGAGATTCCTACGTTGCCCGCCATTGAATTCGAGGCGCCCGTGGTCTGTCTAGGCGAATACATCCTGACACCGGAAGAGATTTTCTTCAGGCTGCAGATCAATGTTTTCGTTGTGGACTGCGTAATAGAGGCCTTTCTCGGTGTTACTATCACGCCCACATCCGACACCGCGGCCGATGCGGCCATGACCCTTCGGGAATTTTCCGTGTCAGGCCCCAATTGCGATTTCCCGTTGGAACCGCAGCCGGGATGCATCGCCACGTTCAACTTTTCCGGCGCCTTTGAATGATGGAACGTTCCGTTTCCCACGTTTGGGTAAGATTTCTCCCCCGGTACATTTTGGATTTCCTGCCTGGGGAATCCGACCTTAGACATTTCCGAGCCAAAGAGAGGTAAACCCTCATGAAAATATTACTAATGCAGCCGCTCAATCAAAGGGGGAAAGGATGGGGATACTACTGGCTTCCCTCCAACATTACAGGCCTTGCTTCCATGTTGGAAGAAAATGGATACAGGTCTCAAGTTGGGATCATTGACCTTCTTTGGAATTTTGATTTTGAGGGTGTTGAGGAGCTTCTCCGAGAGCAGGCCCCCGATATCGTCGGCATCACGTGCGTCACCAATATAAGAATGAACGCTTTTAAACTGGCCAGAATCGTGAGGTCCACCTGCCCGAACGCCACGATCATGATGGGGGGGATGTATGTCACGAACATGTATGAGCAGGTCCTGATGCACCAGGAAGTGGACATCGCTGTCCTCGGGGAAGGTGAGGCCACACTGCTGGATCTGATGAGATCTTTGGACAATGGCAGGCCGCTGGAAGAGGTAGAGGGGATCGCTCTGAAAAGGGAAGGGAAAGTGATCAGAACGCCTCCTCGCCCCTATATAGAAGACCTGGACTCCCTTCCGTTACCTGCGTACCACCTTCTCGACCTTGCAACCATGGAAAAATACAAGGGTGAATCGGATTTTGTCTATGACCTGGTCTTAAGCCGCGGGTGTCCTTTTCAATGCCTTTTCTGCTCAACCCGTACCCAGTGGGGGAAGAGTTACAGAAGCATCGGCGCTCAAAAGGTGGGGGATTTTATTGAGCACCTCCTTTCGAGCTTTCAGACGGACTTCGTCGTACTCAATGATGACACGTTCTCATTGAACGAGAAAAGAAGCATCGGCATCTGTCAAGAGATACTGAACAGGGGGATGAAACTTGACTGGTATGCAAGGACCCGGGTGGATCTCATCACGAGAGAAAGCCTGGAGTGGATGAAAAAAGCGGGATGCAAGGTTGTGTCTTACGGTGTGG
>CAZSUQ010000866.1:0-2633 GCA_964609935.1 uncultured Thermodesulfobacteriota bacterium
CTCGTCATCCAGTTCTCTGGAAAGAAAATGGTGCCGGGTAAAACGAAGCTGTTCTTCATGGGGATAGGAGCCGAGAAACCCTCTGTAGATCATTCTCGGGAAGGAATTTTCCTTTCTGAAGTAGGTGATCAGGTACTTGATCTCCTGATTCTCCATGAGGAAATGGGCTAACCCCAAAAGAACGTACTTGGACACGAGCTTGGCAGGATGGGCGGTGGCGGCGAGATGCTGCAACATCCAGGTGTTTTCATAGACCTGCACGGCGGAAGCCGTACCCAACTCCTCGCCACCTTCCCTGAAGACGATATTTTTGTAAAACGATGTTTCTGTCGACAGGAGCCTTCTCCATGTGTCATTGATCTGAGGTTTGATCTTCTTGATGTACGCATCCTTGGAAGGGTAGATGAATCCCGAGTCATAGAAGAGCTGCCACAGGTTTTCGATCTTCTCTGCAGTGAGGGAATGGATCTTTGGATTGGTCTGCCGAAAGATATATGCGGAGATGATCTTTTCGGTGTGTGGAGGCAGATCGAGGAATTCGACGCCGCAGCACTTCTCCACCTTCCCCTCCTGGTTTACCGCTCTTGATGTGCTCTTCACCTCCACACTTCCCAGGGGCAGAAACTCATCCCCCAGGAGGATCTCACAACTGCGCAGACTAAAGCCTTTCCATAGAAGGTGCTGGGCCCAGTCTCCCTTGAAAGACAGGCCTCGAACGGAGATGTCCCGAATAGGAAAGGACAGCCTCTTTCCCAGCATGGGGTGGAGGAAGCAGAAACGGTTCTGTTCCTCTTTTGGCTTTACGCGCAGTGCCCTCCTGCGCTTGGCCTTGTATATCGAGTCCGGGGCCTCTATCCGAAGGAAGCCGTTTTCCACAAAGCTTTGGGCGGAGAAGAAGTGGTAGATCCCCCGAAAGAGATAATGGTAGCTGATTCTCCCTTCATCGAAGGAACCGCCCGGACCCTGGCACAAAAGTGAAGACTCCATGTGAACCTGTCCGTTCCCTTCCACCATCCGCAACAGGCCGTCCGTGAACAGGATGCCGGTTTTCATCTCAGCCAGGAATTTTGCACCCCCTTTGCTCACCTGTTTCAGGTGCTGGGAAACAACCTTCTTGCCTGTGATCTCCTCCATTTCCCCCTGCTTGATCCGTGGAATCTCGGCAAGGCTGGCCTCCTCACTATTGGGAAACTCGAGACCCACCTTCTGATAGATAACGCCTCCAGGCTGGCAGACCAGGGATGTATGCTTGACCCGGGCGTCGGTCTTCCAGCAAAAGTGATCAAAGGCATAAACCATCACATCCTGGATCTGTGTTCCAACGGCATAGACCTCTTCACCGGGATAGTTCTTAAAGGAAAGCCCTGTGAAGTTCATGTCTATGACGTTTTTCACTCGCTGCCACCCCGGATCAAAAGGATCCGGAAACTCCAGGGTCAGGGGGTTCTTCATTTCGAACGAAAAGCGGAAATGACGCCGGTCCTTCTTGAAGTAAAGGACGGTTGGGAGGGGGAACGTCCAGTCCTTCATCAGGGCGCGGGGATGTTCGGACACACTGAACGTATAGGTCCGGTTCCCAAGGGAAAAGTAGAGTGCGAGTGGGATTCTTCCGGAAAGGATGCGATCAGCATCTTTCAACTCAACCGGTTCCGCCTGAACCAGCAGTCCGGAAGAGGTCTGCAGGAGATCTCGGAAATAAATGGAGTAACAGATGGGACTCCCCACCCGCTTCAAATGAATCTCAAAGATCTTTTTACAAAGACATTCGAAGACCTTTTCAATGGCTTCCGGATTTTCCAGCTTATTGTAGTCGTCATCAGGTCCCTGGGCGTCCAGGTTCCAGTTCGCGCCGCTTTCTTTGCCTTCGAGAGGGGTGTCCCCATTAGCCAACGGGCCCATCTCCGTAAAGAACGAGATCAGCTCTTTGCGGAATCCCAGCGGTGCCTGGGCAAAGGAAATGCCCACCCCGGCCGATTTCGGCACAGGATCCCCTGGGATCGAGGACTTGTTCCGCTCCCTCCGGTGGATCACCTTTCCCTGAAATACAAGGTCTTCTGTTCCCCTTGCACGTCCGAGATGAATCTCCAGTTCCTCCCCGGGTGCCGGAGGATGGAAGCTTTGGAAGAAGAGGCCCCCCAGGCTGATATCTTCCGTGATGCTCCAGTAAGACTTCCCGCCTTTCTTGAACAAAATCGGGATCTGCAGTGGGTAGCGCTTGCAGGCTCTTTTTTCCATACTCACCGGTCCCAAAGGATCCTCCCAATAGCAATTTATTAAAATAGCTAAAGAGAACAAATTGTTAAGAGAAAAGTCTGATATCTTACTTCAGTATATTGGCATATATCCTAAATATTCAAAGATTGTCAAGTATTTTTTTGAATGCGTTTTAATTTCTCCTTGTGTTCTCCGGAAAAATGAAACTCTGTAAGACATGGAAGGCCACGATCGTTCTTGTTATCTCAAAACCCCGTATGCTATAGAGAGGTTGTCTCTTGTACGATGAAACTCCCCCACTTCTCATCTCTTTTTCAAAAGGTGGAGCCATATCCATGGGAAAGGCAACGAAGAAATCCACGGAACATCCTGGGTTGAAGATCCAGAGACTCAGGAAGAAGCTTGGGCTGGACAGGCTG
>CAZSUQ010000867.1:0-2632 GCA_964609935.1 uncultured Thermodesulfobacteriota bacterium
CTGTCGCCGGTGCAGTTCCTTGACGACCCGCTCTGGTCCCCCGGTAGAAGCGGGAAGAAGTGGATTCCGGTCAGCGCCGCAGGCATTGGGAAGCCCGAGTCCGACGAAGACAAGCTCACTCATCATGGCGGAAACATCCTGGCCGTTAAGGATCTGATCGCGGCGATCGAGGAAGATCGCCAGCCGCTGGCCAGTCTGGAAGTCGCCCGAACCATCCTCGAGATGATCGTCGCCGTATTCGAGTCGCTCCGCACCGGCGGGTCGGTGACCTTCCCGCTGAAGAATCGCAAGAACCCGATGACCATGCTCGGAAAGGCGAAAGAAGAGAAAGGTGACGCGTGATGGACGATAAGCCGGTGAATCTCGGTATTGTCGGTCTGGGCGACTGGAGCAAGCAGATATTCCAGGCGGTCGATCAGTTGCCCGAGGTGAAGATCACACGATGTCATTCTCGCTATCCGGATACGATGCAGACATTTGCCTCGGAGTACGACTGTGCGGCCTGCGAGCGATACGAAGATATGCTTGAAGATCCCCGGATCGACGGGGTCATCGTAATGAGTTCTAACGTTGCCCACGAGAAGGACGTGACGCTTGCGGCTGCGAGGGGGAAGCACGTCTTTGTCACCAAGCCGATCGCCACTACCATCGGCGCGGCGAGGAGAATGGTCGACGCCTGCGAGAAGAATGGTGTGATACTGGCTGTGGGACATCAAACTCGCCGTGAGCCTGCACTGAGGGAACTCAAGAAGGTCCTGGACTCCGGCGAGTTGGGCGAGGTCAGGCTGGTGGAAGCCAATTACTCGACCCCCAACGGATTCAAGGCAAGAGATGGAAACTGGCGTTGGGCGGAGGATGAATGTCCGGGCGGGGTACTGATTCTCGTCGGAATTCACACCATTGACACCCTGCATTATCTCCTGGGTCCGATCGGCAGGGTTATCAGCTGGCACGATAGCGGAGGGCTGAAAGTGCCGAATGCCTGGGTCACGGCCACGCTTATGGAGTTCGACTCGGGTCTGCGGGGATATCTGGGTTCCACGTATGTCTCCGGTTTTTCACACTGGATAAAGGTCTACGGTACTCGGAAGAACGCTTATTTCAGCGAACTGGGCGGGCTGACCCTGACGGAGGATTCCTGGGAAGCGGGCCAGGTCCGGGAGGTTGTGGCCCCTCCTGCCAATGTCACCCCGCCGATGCCCGCAGTTGTCGAGGAGATCGAGGAGTTTGCCCGGTGTATCAGGACCGGAGAGAGTCCGGAAATTGGTGGAGATGCGGCGCTGCAGAACCTTGCCGTTGTACTGGCAGCTGTGGAATCGGCCAGACTGGACAAGCCGATAGAGGTTGCCTCCCTGCTCAACAAGGAATAGGCTGCACAAGTATGGAAACAGGTAATTTCCTTTCTATTGAACACCTGACCAAGACCTTCAACACAGACAAAGGCGACCTCTGTGCCATAGATGACGTATCACTGTCCATAGCGGACGGGGAGTTCCTTGCTGTTGTGGGTCCCAGCGGGTGCGGTAAGAGCACGTTGATGATGATCGTGGCGGGGCTGCTTCAGGCTACAAGCGGTGAGGTCAGGATCAAGGACCAAAAGGTCGCCGGTCCGTTCACCGACCTGGGGATCGTATTTCAGAACCATGTCCTCCTCGATTGGCTGACCACCATGGGCAACATCCTGTTTCAGACCGACATGCGTCGCCTGCCACGGAAACAGTACAAGGCACGGGCGCTGGAGCTGATCGAGATGGTATCCCTCGAGGGTTTCGAGGATGCTCATCCTTATGAATTGTCCGGGGGCATGAAACAGCGATGCTCCCTCTGCCGGGCATTGCTTCATGACCCGCCCCTGCTGCTGATGGATGAACCATTTGGCGCTCTTGACGCATTGACCAGGGAGCAGCTCTGTATCGACATGGAGAAGATATGGCTGCAGACGAAGAAGACAGTGCTCTTCATTACCCACAGCGTCTCCGAGGCCGTCCAACTGGCTGATCGAATCGTTGTGATGACCCCGCGCCCGGGGCGGATCTGCAAGGAGATCACCGTCGACCTGCCCCGCCCTCGATACGAGGAAGGGATCGACACCGAGAGGTTCTCTTCCTTGGTTGGTGATATCAAGCGTTCGTTCGTCGAACAGGGAGTACTGAGAAAATGAACCGGGCCTGGAGAGCAACATTGTGAGTAACGGCGCCGGCAAGAAGCATTCTTTGATAAGGCGGGTTCTCTGGAACAATAAGACCCAGACAGGACTGTCCTTTCTCGTGTTCTTCGCCCTGTGGGAGTTGGCTGTCGTTGTTTTTGATATCAGGCCCTACATACTCCCCGCACCGACAGAGATATTCCGGGCCCTGATCAAGTATCACGGCGAACTGTTTTACGCGCTCCTGTTCACGACCAAGAGCCTTGTTTTCGGCTATATCATTGCCGTCGTCTTCGGCATCATGCTTTCGCTTCCGGTAGCCTTCTCGAAGTTCATAAGAAGGGCTGTTTACCCGTTAATTCTCTTTTTCCAGGTAATCCCCAAGATCGCACTGGCCCCCATATTCGTCATCTGGTTCGGGTTCGGTCTTCTGCCCAAGCTGATGATTGTCTTCCTCCTGTCTTTCTTCCCCGTTTTGATCAACGG
>CAZSUQ010000868.1:0-2618 GCA_964609935.1 uncultured Thermodesulfobacteriota bacterium
AACGTGGTGCTCTCCCAGCTGAGCTACATCCCCATATGGAATCGCCAGCCTGTTTTCTATAGCGCAGTTACAACAAAATTTCAAGGTTGACTGTGCATGACAAGGTCACATGAATTCATGAAAAAGCATGGTTGCATCTTGTCCAAACCCGTATTATGCTTAGTGCGGCTATGGAGACATGAGGCAGATTTCCAAAGGGAAACAAGGAAAAAGGAGAGGATACACGGTGGCTTCTCAACCACAGGGTGAATCGGGACAACCACAAAAAGTGAAGGAACTCGACTGGATCGAGGAGAACCCGCAAAAGGTGAAGGAGGCGGACATTATTGTCGGCATTCCGTCTTACAACGAGGCGGATTGCATCCCTTTCGTGGCCGAGCAGGCCTCGATCGGTCTGAAGACGTACTTCAACGACTACCGGTCGGTACTGATCAACTGCGATAACTTTTCGAAAGACAATACCAAGGAAGCGTTTCTGTCCACGGAAACCAGCATCCCGAAGATCTACCTCTCCACACCGGAGGGGGTGAAGGGGAAGGGGAACAACTTCCGCAACCTCTTTCGGAAGGCCATTGAGCTCGGGGCCCAGTCCATCGTTGTTGTGGATGCGGACCTGAGGAGCATCACACCGAAGTGGATCAAGAACCTGGGAGAGCCGCTCTTCCAGGATTACGGTTATGTGGCGCCCATCTACATACGGCACAAATACGACGGGACCATCACGAACCACATTGCCTATCCTTTTTCGCGTGCCATGTATGGAAGGAGGATCCGTCAGCCCATTGGAGGGGACTTCGGGTTCTCCGGCCAGATGGCGCGCATCTACTACGAGAGCGAACTGTGGGATCAATATGTGGCCCTGTACGGCATCGATATCTGGATGACCACCCTGGCCATTGCGAGCAAATATCCCATGGCTCAGGCCTTTCTGGGCGCTCCAAAGATCCACAGGGCAAAGGACCCTGCCTCAAGCCTGGGCCCGATGTTCGTACATGTCATCTCCACCACCTTCCGGATGCTGGAGCCCTTCGAAGACATCTGGAAGGACGTACAATGGAGCAAACCAACGCCTATCTTCGGCTTCGGACTTGGAGACACCGAGATGCCGCCGCCGGTACAGGTGAATGAAGCCAAACTGCACAGTGCTTTCCTGGAAGGCTTCAAGAAGAACGAATCTCTGTACGAGAAGGTTCTGTCCGAAGACGTCTTCAGGAAGCTGAAGGAGATCTCCGGCCTGGAGTATGATCAGTTCGAACTGCCGAGCAACCTGTGGGCAAAAACGGTTTTTGATTTTGCCATTGCCTTTTACATGAATTCGATTCCAAGGGATCAACTCATCGAGTCGTTTGTGCCGATCTACTTTGGCCGCACCGGGTCCTATGTGAGGGCCACGCAGGGGATCCAGTTGCGTGTCGTAGAAGATTACCTTGAAGAGCAGTGCCTGGTTTTTGAAGAAACCAAACCCTACATGTTGGAGAGGTGGGAGGAGGTTCGAAGTTCTAAAGAAGCATAGACAGGGGGATTTCCAATGCCGAAAGTATTGATTGTCGATGACGAAGCCAGCATTCGCATGCTATACCGCGAAGAGTTTCAGGACGAAAATTACGAAGTGGCCGAGGCAGGGGATGGAGCGGGTCTCCTGGAACGGATCGAACAGGAAAAGCCGGACGCGATCATCCTCGACATCAAGATGGCGGCTTATGACGGACTGGACCTCCTTCAGGAGATCCGGCAGAGATTCCACGACCTTCCGGTCATCATCTCTTCGGCCTACGGAGCTTACAAAGGAGATTACAAGACGCTTGCTGCGGATTACTATGTGGTGAAATCCTCTGATCTGTCCGAACTGAAGCAGAAGGTGAAGAAGGCTTTGGAAGGCAAGGTCCCGTCAAAGAAGTAGCAGGAACCGGAGATCCCCCTCGCGTCTCCATCACATTTTTGAAAGCTTTTCTTCCTTTTCCTGCTCCCGCTTGCATTCCACACAGAGGGTAGCAACCGGGCGCGCGAGAAGCCGGCTCTCTGAAATATCATCCCCACAATCCTCGCAAACCCCGAACGTCCCATCCTCGATGCGCGTCAACGCTTCTCGAATCTTCAGGATGAGCCTCCTTTCACGATCCCGGATGCGAAGAAGGAAGTTTCGGTCCGATTCGAGCGCAGCCCTGTCCGTGGGATCCGGGAAAAGGGCTTTTTCGTGCGACATCCCGTTCAGTGTCATGGACGCCTCTTCCATCAGGGTGGAGAGCTTGTCAATGAGGATCTTGTGGAACTTTGTGATCTTTTCTTTGTTCATAACCATTCACCAAGCGGCCAGCGATTGAAAAAAAATATTATAACAAAATAGGGGCTGAAAAGTAAAGATCCGGGCATAGAAAAAGCCTGTAAAAAGGGGTCGGAAAGGCAGATCAGGATCGAGGGAAGAACAGACTCCAGGTAGGTTCGGAACCGGTTCCAGGGCCCCTCATTCCCATAGGCGGGGCACCTTGTTACGGCTTTTCGCCACGCTTCTTCCAGCCGAGAACGAGGCACAGGAAGCGGGGCTCTTCACCGGATGTAGAGGGCAATTCGGATCTTTGCGGGATGAGGGACACATCCACCTCGAAGCCCAGATGTTCCAG
>CAZSUQ010000869.1:0-1381 GCA_964609935.1 uncultured Thermodesulfobacteriota bacterium
TTCGGCAAGGATTTCAACGGCCTTGACATCCGGTTTCTGGGTGACCGTTCCCTCCAGAAAGATCTTGTCCCCAATGCCTTCCGCTCTTACATCCGCAAATCCGTTCTTGTGCAGGGCCCTCGTGATTTCCGCGGCCAGAAGCCGGGACACGGAAGGACTCATCTTCACCAGCATGGTGATCTCGTCCGGATAGACGGCAGCGACTTGCTTGACGCGTTCGAGATCACTCCGGGTGAAGACCTCTCCGTCGATCAAGACCCGCTCACCCACGAGACTTGTTCGAGCTCCCTCCACCTGCCCGATCATGGAGCGAACCTCCCGTTGGATCAACCGGATGTCCTTGAGGATGACATAGACCAGTGTCGTTGTCTGTTTGCCCTGGAGGTCCCATGTGATCAGGTCCGTGGTCCCCTTTCCAATGGCGGTGATCAGGACCTGACGTCCCTGGGAAATGACCTTCACGTCGATCACGTCCGGATCACCAATGGCCACCTGTTCCAGCGGAGCCCGCACCTCGAAGACGCGCTGCTGCCCGAGCGTGAGCCGTGCGGTCCCTCCCAAGGTTTCCGCCCAGCCGGTGCTCGAGGTGACGAAACAGGCGAGCAACAAACAACCTGCTAGAAACACCCTGATCCTCTGATCGTTTCTTCCCATGATTTTCCTCGCCCTATTTGCGCATGTAGGAGAAAGTCCTTCGAGAAAATGCCATCCTGTTTATGACATGAATGGATCCCCTGTCCTAATCCACGCTTTCCCGGCTCTCCTCACCGCCCCGGATGACAAGAACGCGGTTGTCCCTTGCCGTCTGGATTTCCTGCCGGACCCTGGGCTGCAATATGTCGGTAAAGGTAACCCGCGGCAAGGTTTCAAAGGTCTCAATGTCCTTCGGATTCCGCAGGATACTCTGAAGCCTGCCCACCTGCTGTGCATGGATCAGCAATTCCGCTTCTTCAGGACTGACGAGAACCGTGATCATGTTCTGGCCGGAACGCTCGAGCAAGCTCCCCGAACGGGCCGAGGTTTGCAGGCCCGTCGCCAGTACAACAACGTTCTGTAGCAACGTGATGGTCGTATCATGATCCTTCTTTTTCTGCAGTTCTTCAAATACCGGTTTGAAGGTTCCGATGACGTCGATGTGGTCACCCGGTTGGAGCAATCCAGCGATGAGCGAGGTCTTATCCATCTGCAGGGTCAGCGCTCTTTCTCCCTCCCTGATCATGGAGGAGAATCCGCGGTAGCGCTCCCCGCCCTTGAAGTCCATCCAGAGAATCGGGTCTCCGGCCCTTACCGGATAGAGCAATTCCCTACCGATGAGCAGATCTACCTCCTCTGGGTAAATGGAGTTTGCGTGTACGAACTTCCTGGGAACCGGTCGGGCGGC
>CAZSUQ010000869.1:1391-2611 GCA_964609935.1 uncultured Thermodesulfobacteriota bacterium
CGGCAGTGCGTATTTCACCATGCCCGCCGGCAAGCTGGTCTACTTCCAGGCCCTTGACGAGCGCGGCCTGGCCGTCCAGTCGATGCGGTCGGGCACGCACATCAGGCCGGGCCAGACCGTGGGCTGCGCCGGCTGCCACGACAACCCGCACGGGTTCAAGCCCTTTCTCCATCTTCTTTTTTTCCCCGGTAATGTAATTGCGCACCATCAGAACCGCAGCGGTACCCAGGGCAATGGAAAGAATCAGGGGGAGCGTTGGGCGCACGTCAAATTTTTTCATACATCAAGCACCTTTCCATCCGTTGGTTCGATAAAACAGTTCATTCTCCGATACATTGGTCATTTTATCATATCTTATCGTCAATAAGTCAAAAAAGGTTATGGAATTCATTTATTATTTTCACGAAACTATTTGGAAAGGTTCGGGAAAGATCCTTCTTCTTCTTGTTTAAAAATCGCATAACATTAAATGATCAGGGTTGCATGTTTGAATCATCGGATAAATCGACAAGTAGTTATTCTTTTTTTTTTATATGAAAATAATTTTTAAAAAATTTTAGATCTTCTTATTTATCAGCTAGATTAGTCTGTTTTTCTCTTTTAATTATATAAGGTAGGATTGTATATGTCCATGGAACAAAAGGAACGAAACCGTAGAGGATGAACAGGGTTCTTATCAACAGCGGGGAGGCACCAGAGTTCTAGGCTTTCCCTTTTCACGCCTCTTCCGCCCTGGATGAGGAATACAATCCTGGCAAAGCAGCCTTCGCGTTTCCACCCCAGAAAAAATTTGGGGATTAGAGCGCATGCCATAATCCCCAAATCTCTCAAGTCAACCAACTTCTGTTTCAAAGATCGGTGGAGTTGAAGTTCAGCAGGTCGTAATGCCCTTCGGCAGCTGCCTGAGAGTTCGTCTGTATGGCGATCGCCGCGTCCCCGCCGGTGATCTCGTCTGCCAGATTGGCGTATTGCTCCCTGACGTTGTCTGCAAAGAAGATCACCGCACCGATCGAGGCAATTGCGACCAAGTGTCTCAGCTCAGGATCCCATCCCGGTGGGAGGGGGGGAGGTTCCCAGCAGGTTTTAGCAATTGAAGATTTGAGATACCGGAAAGGGATGTGAGACAAGGAGGGGATGGAACCATGGTTGTCATTGTTAGAAAAGCGTGGACCTTTCACCTCGGGGAGTGTTTTCCGTATAGGGGAGATCTACGTTTACAG
>CAZSUQ010000870.1:0-2609 GCA_964609935.1 uncultured Thermodesulfobacteriota bacterium
TCTTCGAAGCAGAGCATCCGTGGAAGCCTCGAGGAAAAGGATTTCCGGCTTGATCCCCTTGTCCCGGACCCCTTGAAAGACGCTCTTGTATTCCCGAAGAAAGGAGCCTTCACGAATATCCATTCCCACGGCCAGTTTTTCGATACGCGGGTCCGCCTTCTCCAGCAGGCTCAGAAGTCCGGGGAGCAGCAAAACCGGGAGATTGTCGATGGAGAAGTATCCCCTGTCCTCCAACGCATGCAGTACGGATGTTTTTCCGGATCCGGACAATCCGGTGATGACCAGCAGCCGCAGGGATCTGTCATGCGCCATATCGAGGGCTTCGTTCTCAGATAGCTCTTACTCTTCCGTATCTTCCTGTGTCAGAATACCGTAGAGGTTCTCTTGGGACTGAACGGACAGCAGTGCCTCTCGTACCGAGGGCCGTTTCAGGAGCCTGGATATCTTTGCGAGCGCTTTGAGGTGAATCCCTGCGGAATTTTCGGGGGCAAACAGAAGAAAGAACAAGTGGACAGGTTTTTTGTCCACGGCTTCGAATTCAACGCCCTCCGGACTTCTGCCGAAGCATGCGATGAGGCCGTCCAGATTGCCCATCTTTCCATGAGGAATCGCCACACCCTCTCCAACCCCTGTGCTTCCCAACCGTTCCCGATCCAACAGGATGCCTACCATCTTGTCGTGATCGAGAGAGTCATCCGCGGCGACCAACGTTTCACACAGTTCTTCGAGAACCTCTTTCTTGTTTTCGGCCTTGAGCTCTACCACGATCGATTTTGCGTCTAAAAATTCCGAAACTTTCATGCCAAATCACCATGTGTTATCCATCATCTATGACTACCTGAAACGGTCGCCGAACCTCCACGGACGAGGGGAGATCCGTGCTTTCCCATTGCCAGGCTTTCCGTTACGTGCACCCCGGATAGGGACCTTCCGTGTTCCTTTCTTAGAAGGGCTGTGTAGTGGGATTGTAGGTCACTCTCCTACAATGGGTCAAGCGGGCGAGCGATGCTCTCTCAGAAGACTCTTTTCCTTCTCATGGAGGCCAGAATTCCGAGGCTTTCCCGGTACTTCGCAACGGTTCGACGAGCGATGTCAATATCGGCATTCGCCAGGATCGCAACGATTTCCTGATCACTGATGGGGTTCTTGGGATCTTCCTGGGCGATAATCTTCCGGATTTTCTCCTTGATGGACTCCGACGACACTTTCTCACCGGTTTTCTGTTGGATGCTGCTCTTGAAGAAGTGTTTCATCTCCAGGATCCCCTGGGGCGTATGCATGTATTTGTTCGTGGTGACACGGCTGATGGTTGATTCGTGCATTTGAATATCTTCGGCAACGTCCCGCAACACGAGGGGTTTCATGTAGGCGATGCCTCGATCCAAAAACTCCCGCTGAAAGTTGACAATGCTGCGAGCGACCTTGTAGATGGTTCGCTGCCTCTGATGAATGCTTTTGATGAGCCAGGCTGCAGACCGGAGCTTGTCCTGGATGTACTCCTTGGTATCCCCGCCCGCTGCTTCCTTCTTGAGCAAAATGTTCTTGTAATAGTTGCTGATCCGAAGCTTGGGCAGTCCGTCCTCGTTCAACAGAATGACATAGTCGTCTTCCACTTTGTGAACGAATACATCCGGGATGATGTATCTCGGCTCTTCACCGGAATAGCTCCTTCCCGGCTTGGGATCGAGGTGGGTGATGACGCGTACCGCAGCCAAGACTTCTTCCAGAGGGTCGCCCAGCTTCTTGGCAATGATATCGTAGCGTTTTCTCTCCAGGTCCTTCAGGTGGTCCTTGAGAATGGCCGCGACGATCGTGTCGGCCATGCCGATCCGCTTGGCCTGAAGCACGAGCCATTCCAGCAGGATTCTCGCCGCCACACCCACGGCATCAAATTCCTGCACGCGGGAAAGGGTCCCTTCCATGAAAGGAACTTCCATTTGACAGGACGATGCAATTTCCTCGAGGGAACAGTCGAGGTATCCATCCTCGTTCAGGTTCCCGATGATCATTTCGGCTGCGGTTTGTTCCTCTTTGGTGAAACGGCTCAGCGTCAATTGCCACTGGAGATGATCCACGAGGGAGGATTTCTTGCTCAGGGTGGCCTCGAAACTCCTGCCGGGATCCTCTTGTGTCTGGACCGGTCTGGGATAGTACTCATAGTTCTGCATGTACTCATCCCAGTTGATGTCCTTGATCCCCTCCACACCCCCTTGGACCTCTTCGGGTTTCTCGCTTTCCTTCTTTCCCAAGGTTTCTTCAACAGTCGATTTTTCCAACGCCTGAAGGGAGGACTCCTCGAGGACAGGATTCTCCTCGAGTTCTTGGTTGACGACATTGACCAGTTCCAGGCGCGAAAGCTGGAGCAACTTGATGGCTTGCTGCAACTGAGGGGTCATGACCAGTTGCTGAACAAGCTTCATGCTTTGTTTCAACTCAAACGCCATCATGCGTTCCTGTCGTTAGAAGTCCCGCCGTCCGGACAAACCGGCTAAAGTGCAAATTGTTCTCCAAGGTAAATTTCGCGTGCACGCTTGCTGGATGCAATCGTTTCCCGATCCCCCATTTCCAGGACAACCCCCTTGTCGAGGATATATGCCCGATCGCAGATG
>CAZSUQ010000871.1:0-2608 GCA_964609935.1 uncultured Thermodesulfobacteriota bacterium
GGTTGTACACCCGCCAATCCACCGGATTGCTTGCGGGTGCTCCCGCCTCTACCTTTGATACGTTGAATTAGATCAACCCCCGAAAGTTCGCCTCCTGCCTCAGCTTCTGGAAGCTGTCCATCAACCATTGCCCCTTGTCTCCCCCCTGCTCCACCGTCCCCGTCTGCGCCAGGATGATCGGCTTCTCAGGTGCCATGGCTTCCATCCGGTCCATATAGGGCTCGATCGCCTCTTCGTAGCTGTCCCACCCCTCGCCGCTCGCCACGCAGGCTCCGAAGTTGAAGGCGCTGAACCCCACCACCTCCACGACCTCAACCCCACGATAGTATCTCTCAAACTCCAGCCCCGGTTCACTCCACCCGTTCGTGGCAAAGACCCACAGCACCGCGCCCGCTGGCACGCCCTCTTCGGCGAAGATCCCCTGTATGCGGCTGAAGGCTGTCTTGTAGTTCTCCGGATCCAGCCCGTAGCTGACCCAGTTGGCGTTCATTTCCTGCAAGGGGGCGATGAAGGCTCGTTTTGCCCCACCCTGCGACCAGCTGGCGAAGAGATCCCGGCCCACTGGCGTATGGCTTCATCCAGAAGCCCCTCGGCTACATCCTGGGTGCTGCGTGGTCCCAGTCCTGCCGTGCCCACCGCCAGATTCACGAAGGGCACTGCGCCCTGGTCCCAGGCTGCGTCCAGATCGTGGGGCACGTTCCAGTCCGGGTTTGGGAATTCGATGTCCATGAAGGTGCCGGCGATGGCCACCTGGGTGTTGATCCCGTTGGCGCTCAACCAGGCCTCCACCTGGCCTATTTCATTGGCCGTCATCTGCAGTGAGGCGGAGGTGTACATCCCGAGGAATACTTCCGTTTCTAACGAGCTAGGTGTCGCCAGAAAGCTTGCCACCACATCCTCTGTCGAGATGCCCTCTGCGACAATTCCCTCAGTTCGGCTCTCGGCCTCTGGATCGAGTGTGTCGTTTTCAAGAAAAGCTGTGTCAGAGACAAAACTGGTGTTTTCCGCCAGGCTGATGTCATCACCGGCTTCCATAACCCCCAGGCTGGCCGCGCCAAAAGGGGAAACCAACAAGGCCATCATGGAAACAATGCCTGCCACAAGTATCGACCGTACTTGTTTCCGTCTTGATTTTTGCAATCCCTGACCTGCGACCTTCATAAAAACCTTCCTTCAAAAAAAGAACCGACCTGTTCGGGCCGGTTCAAAACTCTCTAAGAGGAGACCATTTTGTTCTCCGGCCCCCTGCCGATATTGTTTTAGCCTTTTTCGCCTGGCTTTAGCCTTTCATTGTCCTTTGCAGTGTTTCTCCTTATCTATTCCCAAGGTATCCTGTGCATGTTACTTACCATGAAGAAAAGATTTACACTTTGGAAACGCTCCATTACCTTTTTGTAACGGCTTTTCTACACTAAAAACTATCCGAACGCGCTGTGCTCCCCTTGGCCAACGGCTATTGGATGGTTTACAGATGGATAATTTGGCTGACATTCCCTGATGTATGTTCAGATTAACCTACTTGGGTGTTTTGGCACCCTTTCCCCTGTATTACATCCCGTTAGTACCGCAATACTATACTAGTACTCTAGCACTATGCGTGCAATAAATAACCCTACATCGCGCTTACAGTCGCGCGCTACTTTTACCGATTTTGTATAGGGGCTGTAAGGCAAGAATCCTTGTCCAAAACTCTCTTCTTCTTCGATGTTTGTCACGTGATTGTCTCCTTCTCAATCGCTTCCTAGGATCTCTACCACTTCGATGCGTAGCTCTTGACACATAATTTCCTACCGCGCCGGACACGCTCAAGGGAGTGGAGACCGATCCAGCGGCGAGCCCGGGAGGGGCGCGAGCGGGGATTCCTGGATACCTCCTGAACTTTCGGTCGTGCCCCCTGCACAATCTTCTCCCCACAGGCCTGCCCCATCCCTACATATCGATCTCCTAACATCTCACACCTCCCAAGAACGTGTCCTGCTACCCCGGCCGTCCCTCTCACCCACCTACATCAGGATGAAAATGCCCAGCAAGGAGAGCGGGATTACCAGGCTCATCCCTGCCAATACCGACCTTTCAAAGGCCCACACCCTGTACTCCTTATCCCGTTCGCCGAGTTTCTGCCGCATTGCCAGCTGCCTGCGAATTTCGATTTCTCGTGCTCTTGCCATCATTTCTAATGCCAGGGGGTTCATCTGTTCCTCCATCTCTCTTTGAATTTGTGCTGCTTACTTACCCGTTGCGTTCTCTTGAAAACCATCCGATCAACCGCTCTACCGTCTCCACTGTGGGTTCCGTAGCCCAGATGTCTTCCTTGATCCAACCTTCGTTCATCCTTATTCCACCGTTACTTCGCTTCGGTCCCGGTTTCCCACAGATTTCCTTCTGTCCACGCTCGCCAGTATTTCCTCGGATTTCGATCACGCTGCCTCCTGTTTTTTCTTTTTGTCCCTTGCATTGAAAGTTGATTGAATTGATCCCATAGTAGCCAGGGCGCGTCATGCCAGTGTGGAATCCAGCGTTTATCGAGCGTGTTTTGGGTGGGAAAAGGGGGGATTCAGGGGAGAAAATGCCTATTTTTCAAAAACTAGAAAATATGGCGTTGTAGGGG
>CAZSUQ010000872.1:0-2603 GCA_964609935.1 uncultured Thermodesulfobacteriota bacterium
GGCCGGGGCCGTGGCGGAAGGGATTCGGTCCTCCGGCCACGACGTGGACATGAAGAAGGTTTCGGAGATCCGGAAGGGAGAGACCCTGGAGGCGTACGATGGATTGTTGTTCGCCTCTCCCACCTACTTCAAGACCATGGCGGATGAGATGAAGACCTTTCTCTTTCTGGCTCTCAAGGCGGACCTCAAGGGGAAGGTGGGAGGAGCATTCGGATCCTTCACGCACATGGGCAACGGCCCGAAGATCGTTCACGACACCATGGAAAACGTCTTTCACATGGACATGGGCGGTATCGGCCCCTTGAATGTGAAGGAGCAGATCATTGATGCGGGAAAATGTGACCCGCCCTGCCATGAATACGGAAGCGCCATCGGCCAGAAGATCGGAGCGTGAGCCGAGGGTTGCCCCTCATCCACCCGGATTCATGGACCCCTGGATCTTCAAGAAATCCGCTGTCAGGACGTATGGCTGAATGATTCGCCTGGCTCGGTGTGCTTCACACCTGTGGGGAAGACTCTGGCAGGGTGCACTTGGCGAAGAGATACTTCCCGGACTTCTCCCGCGGAATCTCGTCCACCAACTCGAAGGTGACCTGCATGGAGTCACCGAAGAGCCGCTTGACCGTCTCCCTCTGGTACTCAATCGTGCGGTCCGAGGGCGTGGGGTCCCGGGTCATGAGGATCTTGAGGTGATCCAGCCGGTCCTGCACGACCTGCACCTGTCCCATGAGTTCCGGTGCCTCGTCCACGAGATAGAGAACAAGGGAGGCCGTTGGAATCAGCTTCCCGTCGGGTGTGTGGAAGATGTCCGTGGCCCTTCCGGAAACGTTTTTCAGCAGAGGGAGCCCTCTGCCGCAGGGACAGCTCGCCTCGGTCAGCCTGCCCAGGTCCCCTGTGCGGTATCGAATGAAGGGCATTCCGTAGTTCAGGAGATCGGTAACGACGATTTCCCCCAGGCCCTTGTACGGCAGGGTGATGCCGTCGTGGGGAACGCTCTCGAAATAAAGGGCTTCCGCATTCACATGCATGCCGTTGTGTTCCTCGCACTCCTGGGCCATGGGTCCTGCTTCCCTGGAACGGTATGAATCGAACACCGGGCATGCAAAGGCCTCTGAAATGGCTTCCCGCTGACCCGGGTACAGGGGTTCGCCCGTGGTGATGACCCCCTTCAGTGGAATGCCCGAGATCCCTTTTTCGTTCATGAACTTGGCGATCTCTGCCAGAGGGGTTGTGAAGGCCCGGATCACGGTGGGTTTTTTCCTTTTCAGCTCATCCAGGTAAGAGGAGATGGACTCCTCGTCCATGATGGCCGCGGGAAAGACCACCTGCCGGAGATAAAGCTCGTTTTTGATCCTTGCCTTGAGTGTCCAGTGCCCCACGTAATCCTGCTGTGCGGGCCAGACCAGGCCCAGCCTCTCTCCAAAGTTCCAGCCGGCCCACTTTTCGAACCGGTAGAGCCCCGGATCCTTCCAGGAGAGACAGGCATTGTCCCGGAAAAAGGCCATCTTCACACCTGTGGTGCCGCCGGTTTCCGACCGGTGCAGCTCGTTCGGGCGGTAGTTCTTTGCAACGAGTGCGTCGAGGTTTTCACGGATCACGTTCTTGGTGAGGAACGGAAGCCGGTGGAACGCATCCGGATCCTTGAATTCGTAAGGGTTGAAGTCGTGTTTTTCAAAGACCTTTTGGTAATAATCCGTGTTCTCAAAGGCGTGGATCAGGAGTTGCTTCAGCCGGGACATCTGAAAGTCGTGCAGCCTGTCCCGGGGCCAGTACTGGCTCTCTTCCAGTTCCCTGAGCTTGGGCAGGAACCCCGAGTATCCCTCCCTCCTGGTGAGAAAGGGGAAGGATATGTGTCTCACGAAGCGTTGCGAAATCTGCATGACATCTCCGGTAATCCCCGCGGTCCGGGAAGGTCTTTGCCCGGGCCTTCAGACTTGCTTCCTGTTAACAACGGCAGTTTTCACGTTTCAGTTGAGTCGTTCCTGTTTGAAGCATGGTTGTATATCGTATACGAAAAACCTGCTTGAACTGCAACGCAATCCTTCCGTGTGCTGCCAGGGCGGTTCGGCAGGCTACAGGTATGCCCGTATTGAAAATCATCCGGGCCATCCTCATGCGCAAGGCCGTGGCGGACTACGGTTGAGAGGATTCCTTCCTCCTGAAAGAGAAAGATACCAAAAAAAATGCCCGGCTGAGGAGCCGGGCTGAACGTTTAAGATATGGCGGAGAGAGAGGGATTCGAACCCTCGGTGAGGAATAACCCCCACACTCGCTTAGCAGGCGAGCACCTTCAGCCTCTCGGTCATCTCTCCATTTTTGTTGATGAATCAGGCTGTAAACACTGATAAGATATCAAGATCAAGCCCCTTTGGCAAACCAGAGAGGCCCTCGTTCCGACGCGCAGGTGCATGGGTCCGTAACCTTGAAATACGTAACAGGGACAGGGGATGCCCAAGGGCGGTTCCTGTCGCGAAAGGCTGAATCCAAGGGATCTTTGAAACGAATCCGGGACTTGGAGAATCATTAAGGTTAAAGAGGTCTGATATTCAAACCTGGATTATGCGGGAGGAATGCTGAAAAGCTACTCGCAATTCCTTCAAATG
>CAZSUQ010000873.1:0-2602 GCA_964609935.1 uncultured Thermodesulfobacteriota bacterium
CATAAACCTGATGGAAAACCAGTTAGACTCCGAAGAGGGTCTATTTCATTTTCCGGATCTCATAAAAACGATCCAGTTTCTATTGATCACATCATATCAAATCTTTAACGGATCTTTCTACAACTCCCAGGCTATTTTCCAGTCCCGTAGGAATCGGACCGGACTTCATTGCATAAAGGTCGTCCGGAACCCTTACCTATCATGATTCTTGCAAGCAACGCTGAACCAAGCATTTGACGGTGACCGCCCCTTTAACCTATCGTATATTTTAAGGACATTGCCCAAAATCCTTCCACGGAGGCGGCATGAGGATTCAACGCTTGATCGTGATTGCAGCATTGGTCGTTGCCCTTGGACCGGTTGGAGAAGAGCCCGCCTGGGCGGTCTTTGCCGATCACTTTGACAGCGGAGCCGCCATCGGGCCTGAAAAGGTTCCGAGCACGGGCAGCCCCAACATCCTCGTGCTCAGGGCCAACATCCTCACCGAAGAAGACCCGCCGTGGAGTAAATGGGAGCTCTATTTTGAAGACGAGTCGTGGGCCAATCCCTTTGAGAACTACTGGGATGTCAACTCCCTGGGTGTTTACACACCGGAAACGGCCCTCATGCCCCTGGTGGACGTGCCTGACTGTCCCATACCTGGTGCGGATCCCTGCACCTTCGACCTGGAGGATCCGGCCAGTGTGATCGCGGCCATCGAATTCCTGATCGATTTTCTCGGCACGGCCATCCCGGCGTTGAACATCGATATGCAGGACTATGATCTCTCGGGGCCGGACGACAGTCCCGACGGGTGGACCGACGGTGTTCTGCTGCTCGTCAATGCACCCTTCCGGTCCATTGCGTTCCCCCTTTTTGTGTTCGATCGTACGGGCTACAACGGCGTTCGGATCGGCGCGGTGGGCATTGTGAACGCCTTTGGGGACGAGGATATTGCCTTGCACGAGTTCGGCCACCTTCTCGGGTGGGCCGACATGTACGATGAGGACAAGTCGTCGGCAGGGCTCACCTACACGCTGATGGGCGGATCTCGCAACTATAACGAACCGGACCGAACATCCCTGATCAATGCCTACGACCGCCTCCGCATCGGGTGGGCCAACGTGATCGACATCGTGGGCGACCAGAGCGTAACGGTTGAACCTGCGGCCACAACAGGCAACGTCTATCGCATCGGTGTATCGCCCAAGGAGTACTTTCTGCTGGAAAACCGCCAGCCCTTCACCATCGGAGGCGACGAGTTCGATGCAGGAGGGCTGATCACCCATCCCGGCCTGGCTGTCTGGCATGTGGACGACAACGTCCTACCCGAGATCACGGGATTGATCGGTCTCCCCAACCTGAACAGGGAGGACTGGCATCCCCGCATCATGCTCGAGCAGGCCGACGGCCTGTACGACCTCCAGAACGACATCCACGAAATCGAAGACGCGGATCTTTTCCAGGACGGAGACGCCTTTGACGCTGCCCCGGCCCATGCACCCATCGGTCCGGACAACCAGGTGTTTGATTCCAACTATTATTCGGGCCATCCATCAAACTTCACCATCAGCAACGTGGACACGGTTTCGGATGCACCGAACATTGTTGCGGACATCGCCTATGACGAAACGCCGCCGATCTTCAGCTGCGCTGTGATGGATCCGTCCGGGCACGACGATCACCCCTCTCCCCTCGGTCTTTTACCGTACGGCCTGGCCCTGGCCGTGTTCTGGAGGCGCTCCCGCCTGCGTTGACGCCTTTTCCAGCCCGAATCCGCAAATCGCATGAAGCTTCGCCCTTCAGCAGGGTTATTCCTCGAATTTTCCTCGAATTATTCTTTTGCAACATCAAGACGAACGTATTACATTACTGCGGAACCCATCCGCAGCATTCTGCACAAAAGGAGCTCGGACGGACATCCAAAGACAAAGAGATTCTTCGAAGAAAAAGACCTTGTAAGGAGAACAGAAATGAGGAAAGCCAAGCTTGTTCCCCTGTTATTGACCCTGTGTTTCGCCGTTTCCACCGCAGCGCCGCTCTTTGCCAAGTACGACCCCGACAGGGCGTATCAATATTTTCGGGAAACCTTTGATCTTCACAACAGAAGCCTGACCGGCTATCTGCTCTCGGAGATGGATCAATACCTGAACGTGTTCCCGGAGGGGAAACATGCAGCCGAGGTCCAGTACCTCATGGGAAAGGTTTTCGAAGAGGATCGATCGAAAAACAATGCACTGGCTTGCCACTTGAAGTTGATCTTCCTCTATCCGGAAAGCTCGCACAGATCCGAATCCGCGGACGTGGTACGGAACCTGCTGGCCAACGAGAAGAGGTATGCGGAAAACAAGGATGCCGTGATCCAGGCCATGGGTCAGGTTGAGGCTCACCGCTCCTTTGAGGACCGGTACTTTGCCTACCTCGGTCTCCTCGCAACCATCAACGAGTCCTCTCTGTTCGACTGGAGCCTCAGTTCGTGCCGCGACTTCATCCGCCTCTTTCCCAAGGACAAGCGGAGTGACAGGGTGCTCCAGTGGATGTGCGACATCTATGCGGCAAAGGGCAAAGAGGACCCTGCCGCCAGCTGTTATGCTCAATTTGCCACCCTTTATCCGGAAAGCGA
>CAZSUQ010000874.1:0-2594 GCA_964609935.1 uncultured Thermodesulfobacteriota bacterium
CGCCAGGTCCTTGTACTTCAGGAGGATGCCGCCGTAGGGTGCAAAGGTGGGGATGAAATCCTCGGTGTGGCTCCCTCTCGAGGGAACAACCGGGAGCCCCTCGATCTGTTCGGATACGAAGATCTTCTCCTGTCCATCCAGTTCCAGCAGGAGGGAAGCCCCTGCACCCACCGAGAGCCAAGGAAAGACCTGAACAGAGAAGGGCATCAGGGCCACGATCCTCTGCGCGTCGTTGGAATAGAGTACGAAGCGGGGTCTCTCCTTGGGCATGAGCAGGTAGCGGGCAAGGCGCTTGTCCGGGATGTAGAACACGGCTCCGCCGCTGAACTTGATGTCGCGAAAACGGCCCGGCACCACCGTGGCGATCACCACCCCGGAGTAGGTGTCCACGTCCGTGTCTCTTCCGTCGATTCTCAGCGTGGGATCTGCATAGAAATAGGAGAAGGAGAGCACGAAGTCCTCGATCTCCGCGATGCCCGCAGGGTTGTAGTACAGCCCGGAAACATCCCCTCCCACACCGGTCATGGCGCCCCCCATGGCAACCCCCCGGGAGGTGCAGCCGAAGAGATCAAAGGCATGCCCCCATGCCCTGTCGGCATGAAGAAGGGGAAGGGCCAGCGACACGACAATCAGGATCCAGGCCTGAAGCAGGCGGAAATGCTCTCTGAGAATCTGGTATGGGCCTCCAACCATAATTTTTATAGCCACTCAAAATAAGTGCTCACAAAGATCCCGAGGTTCAGGATGATCCCCTCACTGGTCACGGAGGTGAAGGGGTAATCAGGGAAGAGCTCGAAAACCTCGGGTTTCTTGTCCAGGGCCTGATCCTTCATGAAATGGGCCTGCACGTAACCGCCGATGCAGGTGGGAAACATAAGGGGCTTTCCATTCCACCTCTTCAGCCTGATCTCCGGGCTGAACGCGAGGATGTGCTTGTCACCGTCCAGGTAGTTGGTCACGCCGGTCTGCAGAGGAACCGGCGAGGGCTCGAAGCTGTAACCGAACCGAAGGAAGATATCCAGGGCGTCCGAAGCCTTTACCTGGTACTGAACCCCCAGGGCTGTGGAGAGCGTGTCCTTGAAGTTGGGCTGAAAGCTCTCGGTTTCAGCGAACTTCACGGGGAAGATGGGAAACACGAAATTGAAGCTGGTCTTCAGGTTCGGGTCCGGGATCTCGGACCATCGGTTGTAGGAGAGATCAAGGGCTGCAAGGAGCCTGGGCGTGAAGGCATAGGAGACACCCCAGGTGAATCGCTGCGGCTGGTAGAGGTTGATGGCCTCGAAGTTGATGATCAGGGGGATGTACCCGATGCCGATGAGGGGTGTGAACTTGTACTCGATGCGAAACTCGTCCCTCCAGATGAACCCCAGGCGGAGCCCTTCAAGGGAAGGCCAGATCTCTCCCGGCCTGAGGTGTATGCTCACGGAGGGGGAAAAATAGGTGGGAAGCCCCTGGTTCACGTCCAGGACCGCCTCGTTTTCCGGTGTGAGCGTGGCCTCAAAGGTGCCCAGGGTGTTGTCGCTCAGGATGACCGCTCCGCCGATGGAGAGCGCCGGGTGAATCTCCACGGCCAGGGCCGGCACGATGGTGATGTCCCTTGGTTCGTTCTCCAGGAGGAGGAACTGGGGCTCCTCGGGCAGGGGGACCTTGACCCCGAAGATCAGGTTCCAGGGCATGTAGAACGCCAGGCCCAGATAGATCCTGTCCTCCAGCCAGGCGGAAAAGGGCATGGGCAGGGAGAACCCGAACGCGGTGCTGTGAGAATCCTGGACCCGGAAGTTATCTCCGTTTACCTCCATGAACGGCCTGACGTACTGGTACCCGAACCCGAGTTCCACGTTCTTTTTCTGCGTCATCCCGGCAGGGTTGTACCATGCAGCGGAAAAATCGTCCGCAACCGACACAAAGGCGTTTCCCATGCCGATGGCCTTGGGGCCGAAGCCGAAGGTGTGGAAGCTCAGGGCGCTGGCCGGCCGGGGATTTGGGAGCGTGAACAGCAACAGGAAGAGAGGCAGGAGCACAAGGCTGGGAGCGATGCCGGGCTTAGCCAGGCTGGCAGGCCGCCCAAAAGCACCCATCGGCTGCTTGGCCTGCGTCCCTTTGGGCTGGATGTCTGAAAGGGTCTTCACAATGCTCGAATCTGGGCTTCGAGGTTGAAGGGGAACTCTTCTTTCAGAAAGGCTCAAAATGGGCTATGTCAAGAATATGCCCCTTTCGCTCCTGTGTAAACACGGCCCTGACGCGCTGGCCGATCTCCAGGGCCTTTTCCTCCATCCCGCGGATGATGTGGACCATACCGGTGTCCGCGCCATCGAGCCGGATCAGGCCGATGATGAAGGGGGGCTCGAGGGGGTGGACGCTCTCCGCGTATCGCACCCCGGTAAAGCTCTGCACAACGCCTTCGCCGGTGAGCGGAACCCACTCCTCTGTGGAGGTGAAGCAGGGCCCGCAGAGGGACCGGGGCGGCGCATAGACCTTTCCGCAGGATGGGCAGCGGATGCCGTAGATGGTTGCCTCGTCCCGCAGCGCCAGGAGAAACCGGCTGGTCTCTTTCCCGGCGGAGTAGCAGAACGGCACCTGGAGCACCTGCTCGG
>CAZSUQ010000875.1:0-2594 GCA_964609935.1 uncultured Thermodesulfobacteriota bacterium
GGTCCGATGTGCTAAGGAACTGTTCCTGATATGAGTGCCACAGGATTCCGAGGTTCCGGAGCTCCCGCAGCTTCAGGATGGTGAACTCCATACCCGCCCGACTGAATCGCGACATGTCCCAGAAGAGGACGATGTCGAACAGCTTCTTGTGGGCGTCCCTGAACATTCTCTCGAACCCGGGGCGCTTCTCCTCTTTCCCGGACATCACATCTCGGTAGATCTTGTAGATGACCCATCCAGACTTCTCACAGAAGGGGATGAGCTGCCGCTCCTGGTTCTCCACCTCCTGCTTGTCCGTGCTCACCCGCACGTAGATCGCGACCTTCTTACCTGCTGTATCATTCACATTCATTTTCCATTCAGAGCACCTGTCATCCCATCCCAAGAATACGTAAGCTGTTGTGAAGCACGTGCAGCCCGATGGATCCCAGAACCCACCGGTACTGCTTCATGCTCAGTCCCTGAAACATCATTCCTGTGGCCACCACATGCAGGATGGTCCCCTGCCACCGTAGGAAGGCGATATCCATCCCGAAGACCATGAGGTAGCTTGTTGCCTCGAAGCATCCGAACCCGAGCCCGACCGCGGCGCCATAACGCCATTCTCCCTTCTCCAGGACCCAGAGGGATCCTTTCACGAGCTCCTCGAAGACCGGAGCAAGAACCCCAGCCAGGAGCATGAACAGAATCGCCTCAGATTGCACCGTGTACGCGATCGGGATGAGGATACCCAGATACACGTACGGGAGCAGGAAGGCCGCTGTAGCCACTGCTACAGACGCGAGAAGCATCATCCGGAGGCCATCCCATCCAAGCCCGAGGAACGGCAGGATCAGGGGGGCGATGAAGAATCCGAGCACCAGGGATCCTACGGGATCCCAGTGCCGGGAATAGATCATGCTCATCGCCCCTAATCCCACCATGGTCAGGAGGTACGATACCGGTCTCCGGACGAGCTCCCACTCCGGCATCCGAACGGTGAGGGATCGGTGCACGAGCTCCATCACTCGACCCTCACCTTCTTCCCGTCCTTCCACTCGTAGAGGACCTTGGCATCGTTCTTCAGGGCCTTCTTCTCAGCAGCGTCGGCCTTGGCTCCACCGCGGGGCTGGTATGTCTGGATGTTCATCTTGGTGCCGTCCCGCTTCTCGGCCTCGTAGAAGCTGTCGATCGCCTCGGCGTCCCCGGCCATCTTCATCTTCGAGATGTGGGTCTTCGGGTAGTTCTTCCGCGTGGAAGAAATAGCCCGCTTGCCGCGCTTGTTCCGCTCCCGGGGAGTGTGCTTCTTCAGGTCGATGTCATTGATGGTGATCCGGTCCTCGGTCTGCAGGTCGTCCTTGGTTTTCCCCTTGGGTGCCTTCACGTAGCCATAGTATCCCGCGGTCTCGGGCTCAAATGGCTTCTGCCGGCTCCGGGTCTCGGCCTCGGTCATGGACTCTTCCAGGTCCTTGTCCTTCCCGATGTAGGTGGTCACGTGCTTCATGCCGCCCTTCCTGGAGGCGTCATGCTCCCTGAGGGCGTGGATGCACTCGTGGACGATCACCCCGGACTCGTCGGTATACTCAGGATCGATGCAGATCGTAGCAGCTCCGACCGGCTTCCCGTTCCAGTCACGGCGCTGGGAGTAGTACCCTGCGACGCCCCGTCCTGCTGGAGCGATCTTGATCAGGGTCCCTGCCAGAATTTTCTTCTCCTTCACGGTGAACGCCTGATCGATGTGCTTGGCGATGTTCTCCCGCTCTTCCTTGGTGCCGCCGGCGATGATGATGTGCCGCTTCTTGCTCTTTCCTCTGGAGAGGATCTCCCGGAGGTCCGAGTACTTGTCGTCCAGACCCTTGACATCGCTCTCGTTCGGGTGGACGAACCAGCGGTACACCTTGGCCCGGTCCTTCTTGTCCTGGGACTTCAGGTCGGACTGTACTTTAGCGGTCTCCGCGAAATCAACCATGACGTTCCGGTACCTGCCTCCACGGTCTCCGTCAGCCTCGTCCATGAGGCGTTCCGCGGCGATGGGCTCAGAGATCCGTCCCTTCTTGTCGGTGGGGATCAGGGTGGCACGTGCTTTCTTTCCGTCTCGCCAGATGACCACGGTGCCCTCCCCCGGGAGTCCGGGGAGCCCGGTCTCGGTGTAGGTAGCGTACATGCTGTTGTTCAGCTTCTCGTAGTGCTGGTCCAGGTCCTCACGGATGTCCTTCCATTCGCCAACATAGACCACCACCGGACGCTTGTAGGCGCTCATCACGCCGAAGCCGTCCCCCCAGTTCTCAGGACCCGAGGGAGCCTTCCCCGCCATGACGCTCGCCTGCTGCTCGTTGAAGACCGGCAGGTGCCGGATCTTCCGGTTGTGTCGTTTCACGTTCACCTTCTGATCATGATTCTTCGGGTGCGTGCGTTCATGTTTCCGTACGTTCACTTCTTTGAAATTTGTATTCATAAGATCACTTCCTATCATGTTCCTGATGTGTTCGATTTCAGCCATTCAAAATGGCCGAGGTCATAACCAGCTTCGTATGCCTCGAATTGATCCTGGGACCAATCGCTTTGGTCTCGTGGCGGCTCCAAATTCGCCCTTCCATGCTTCTTCCCTACCTCAT
>CAZSUQ010000876.1:0-2593 GCA_964609935.1 uncultured Thermodesulfobacteriota bacterium
TACCTCGCAGCTCTGCTGCGGGGTAGTTCATTATTTTTTTTAATTGGAAGATTATGCAGAAACTGCTCAGTCACTGGTCACAAAACAGGACAATAAAGCAATGTATGAGGATAATAGAAAATGCCCAAGGATTTGATGTTTAGAGAAGTATGCGACTTTATCAAGAAAGATGACGGGGCACTGATAGAAGCGACCAACAGACTCATCGGAGTTGCTACTATCTGTTTGCCAATTGCTTTTGGCCCTGAAGCACTGCCCGCTTTAGGCCTGCTTCGTGTCAAGAACGAACTAACCTCTCTTGGAAAAACGCTTCTTTCGAAGATTACTTCAAAGAAGGAATCCGACTATCTCGCGCGGATGCGTCGAATGGAAGTTGCATATGGACTCATCTGCTATACGGCTTTCTTCGAGGCGCTGGATCGTCTTCTGCCTGATGATCTGCGTAAAGAGATCGATTTGCAACCACGGGAGAAAGAACATATTGCGAAGCGAGCAGAACAACGCGCTACTGGTCATCCTCGTGTACGTGAAAAAGAGTATCTTATAGAACATGAAGGTCCATTCAGTGAGCCTTTGCCATTCCTTCATCCCGTGACCTCTTTCGAGGAACTGAAGGAACGTCTTTCGAGTCTATATGATCAGATGGCGAAAGGTTTTAGCGAATTCGCAAATAAACTGGCAGTACTTGAACAAGCTGACGAGGAAAAGACAGCAAAGTTTCTAGAATCACTCAAGAATCTTTGTGGTACCGCGACTGATTGCTTTGAAGCCCAGTACTTCGAACTTGCTAGGAAGTATGAAGATTTCTGGGTTTGGGCACAGCTTTATGAGCATAGAGCCACTCGCGTAAAGGTGAGGGACCTATCTGACTACCTAAGGGAACATCGGACCCTCGCAATCCATACCGAGAAACGGATGGATGTCGGTTTCGCTCAGCTTCAGAAGACCGTCCTCGCAATTCCCGACCAGTTCCGGGCCGTCGAAGCCGCCGACATCGTCGAGGGCCTCCAACGGCACTATGAAGCGAGAATGGCGGACGCAATTATCGAGGACAGATTCGAGACGGAAGAAGGCAAAGTTTCGCTCAGCTTTCCTAAGGTTTCCGAAGCATTTATACCGCAAGCATATGCCGTGCTTCGGCACACTTCCAGAGAGAGGCATCTGGAAAGGGAGGAAACATGGAGTGATCAGCCTCGCCGAAACGATCTTGGTGCATTCTTGCTGAGCTATCTGAGTTCTCCCTATAGCCACGAGACTCCCATGCTGATCCTGGGTCATCCTGGCAGCGGGAAATCCCTCCTGACAAAAGTGCTCTGCGCAAGACTTATGTCGAAGGCGTACACGCCAATCCAGGTTCCTCTCCGTGAGGTGGATGCCGATTCACCTATAGAAAGCCAAATCGACGACGAAATTCGGCGGATTACGGGCAACAAGATTCAGAATTGGGCTAACTTCAGCGCGCAATTTTTCGAGAGACCTCTGGTCATCCTTCTTGACGGTTACGACGAGTTACTTCAGGCAAGTGGCCGAATACACTCCGGCTATCTCAAGAACGTCCAGCAATTTCAACAGCGAGAAGCCGAGCAGAACCGTCCTGTACGTGTTATTGTGACAAGCAGGATTGCCTTGATCGACAAGGCGACTGTACCGGAGGGTTCTACGGCTCTCCGCCTTCTTGAATTTGACGAAAACCAGCGAAACGGATGGATCGGAGTGTGGAACAAGAAGAACAGCCGCTACTTCGCTTCATGTACGCCACGAACAAAGCCATTTGAACTTCCAGATGAGGAAAAGATCTTATCTTTAGCAGAACAGCCACTGCTTCTTCTAATGCTAGCGCTATTCGATTCTGATGGGAATGCTCTCCGTCAGCATAAGCAATTAGATCGAACGGTTCTTTATGACAGTCTCTTACGCCGCTTCATCAAGCGCGAGCAACGAAAGTCTGCGAAATTCAATGAACTCACAAGAGAGCAGCAGCAAAATAGGATCGACCGCGAGATGCAGCGATTGGGTGTTGCCGCTGTCGGTATGTATAATCGAAAAAAACTGCATATCCCGTCTGTGGAGCTTGGCCAAGATCTGAAATACTTTGATCTTGAGTGCCGTGTAGAGATCCAGAATGGACGCCCGGTAGCTCCGGCGGATTTGCTCTTGGGCAGTTTCTTCTTCGTTCACAAATCTCAAGCCAGACATGGAGGCGACGAAACAGAACACGGTGAAGAAAGCACCGCCTTCGAGTTCTTGCACAATACCTTCGGTGAGTTCCTGACGGCGGATTTTATCCTCTATTATGCCCTGTTGGCCACGGACAAGATTCAAGACATGAGCAGTGTGGAAAGCCTAAAATCTGATTTGTTGAAGAAACTTGAAGATCCGCAGGGGCTCGATAAGGAATGGTTCGCCTGCTTGTCGTATGCTCCGTTATATGCACGCCCTGTGATACTCGAAATGATCCGCGAATGGGCGAGTCATGTCGTTCACAGAGGTAGAAGACGGAACTGGGGCGAGTTTCTTTCCTGTCTGGATCAGATACACCAGAGCCAGATTGCCATGGTCTTAGGCGGTCGCAATCTTCCGGCAATCAGGCGCT
>CAZSUQ010000877.1:0-2585 GCA_964609935.1 uncultured Thermodesulfobacteriota bacterium
CGAAACGGATCTCCTTCAAGGCCTTTGAGAAGCTCGACCTTCGTGCCGGCAAGATCCTGAAGGCGGAAAAGGTTCCGGACACGAAGAAGCTGGTGAAACTGACCGTGGACGTTGGAGAACAAAGAACACTGGTGGCCGGTATCGGGATGGCTTTCGAGCCCAAAGACCTTGAAGGCCGGTTTGTGATCGTGGTGGCGAATCTGGAACCGGTACGCATTCACGGCATCCTGTCCGAAGGGATGATCCTTGCCGCCGGATCGGATGAGAACATGGCCCTGGCCACCCTCTCTCAACCGATGGAACCGGGTGAACGCATCCGATAACGTGGGAGCATTCAACCCCTGGAGAACGGGAGGTTCCGATCCATGATCAAGCGCCTGAGACCCCTGTACGCCTGCATTCTGATCGCTTGTTTCGTTACTTCAACCCTCTACCCGCAGGACCTCCGGGCAGGGTTTTTCGATGAGGACGCGTTGAAGACGACAGGGATCATCATCGGCATCACGTTCGGGGTCTGCCTTGTGGTGGTCCTGATTGCCGGCACCATGAAGGACCTGAAGGGAGATGATCCGGATGACCTGTTCTCCAGCCTCCATCTTCAACCTCTGCCTGACGGCTGGCAGGACCCCCTTCGATTGATTGGCGTGGTTTCAGACCCGGATCCGGTCCCTTCTCCCTGTGTGAACAAGCCCTTC
Organism: uncultured Thermodesulfobacteriota bacterium; assembly: GCA_964609935.1. Taxonomy (GTDB): domain Bacteria; phylum Desulfobacterota; class DSWW01; order DSWW01; family DSWW01; genus CAYTRL01. The sequence goes on from CAZSUQ010000877.1 coordinate 696, forward strand.
AGCTACGGGGCGCTCCTCCACCGGGAGGAACAAGCCCGGGATCGCCTCCTCGTGGATAGAATCTCTTTTCGATTCGGCTCCAACAATCTTCTCTCAGGCATTCCCCGGGAACGTGAGGAAACGAGGGTTCCACCGGATCCTTTGACCACCGCTCCCGAAGCCCTTGGTGAAGGGTTGCCATGGATCAAAAAGAATCTCCTCTGACGTTTCAAGGCAAAGGTCTTTCGAACAGCGCCGCCTGGATCTTTTCCGATTACAGGATTCACATCTGCCGTCTTTCCAACAAGCTCCTGGAGGGCGACAAGCGGTCCTGGGAGGACTTTCAAAACCTCCGGTCTGCGCTCACGAAATACGATTCCCTGGCAAAACGGTTCGCCTGGGAAACCCCCTTTGTGAAGACGCCCTGGCCGGAAGACCAACAGCCGTTCGACAGGAAATCACTCTGCGAAAAGATCGGCATGTCCCCTGCAACGTTGAGAGCCTATGAACGGCTGGGGTTGCTTCCCGGGGACGACGGTTCATCGTTTTATGCGAAACACCATGTGAAAAGGCTTCAGTGGGTCCTGTTTTTTCTGAAGGAGTTGAATATCAGCCCCCAGGGCCTCGTTGCGATCCTGAGTACAGACACGACCCGCTCCCAGATGGAGACACTGGCCCGCTCTGCTGCGCCGCATCAGCCGGTTCATCTCTCCCCCCCTTCCAAACAAACAAAAAAAAGAGTAACGTACAGAGAGGATTCGGCAAAGAACCGTCAAGAGGACAGGGACCTGCTGCACGACATGGGAAACCGTATCCACATCATCGGTTGCAGGGCCAACCTGCTCCGGAGAAAGATGGGAGGCCATGCACTTTCCGAAAAGCACCTCTCCATCATCCTGACCCAGACAGAACAGGCTGAGACGATTTTGAACACAATGATGAACCGGGTGAGGAAAGGTTCCCGCAAGAGATAACACAAGGAAGGCGGAAGCATGCCCAAAGACGATTCCCCCTCATCATGGAACCCGAGTCTTTACAGCATCCTAGTGGTTGACGACGACCCCGAGATGCGAAACCTCCTGGCCGAAGAGCTCGAAGACGAAGGCTATCAGGTTACCGAAGCAAAGAACGGCCTGGACGTTGTGAGCGAGATCCCTTTCAGGTCCTTTGACGCACTGGTCACGGACCTGAAACTGCCCCTCAGGGACGGGATGGTCATCCTGAAGACGGTCAGACAGATCCAGCCGGATATTCCGGTGGTGCTCATCACGGCATTCGGGGATTCGAAAACCAAGAAAAAGGCGGAAAGAGCCGGAGCCGTCTACCTCCAGAAGCCCTTTTCCATGGCCTCCTTCAAGGACCTGATCCGATCTCTCCTGCACAAGAGGAAGCCGGTGGAACAACCCCGTTAATCCTTGAACTCAAGCCTGACGCGATCCCCCTTCCGGATATGGTGCCGCTCCGAAAAGCCTGCAGGGACCTCCAGGGCATACCTTGCAGGGGCACGGGGTGCATAGGAAGGACAGGGGTCCAAGGGACAGGGGGGCAGCCTGTGGTAGAGATCCACAATATCGCCCTTGTTTGACAGGAAAAGGATGTCCAGGGAGAGGTAGGTATTCTTCATCCAGAAGGCATGCTCTCCTTCGGTTTCGAATACGAACAGCATCCCGTGGTCTTCTTGCAATGACGTCCGGAACATCAGGCCCCGGCTCCGGGCCTCTTCGGTATCCGCCACTTCCAGAACCACTCTTTTGGGGCCGTCGGGTGTGTGGAAGACGGCTTGCGGGTTCCTCCCCCGGCAACCCGGTAAGGACAGAAGGAGAAGACAGCCCCCTGCCACGAACAGGATCAGGGCCTCCCGAACACGTGTTCCAGGGTCCGTATGCTTGTGGAAAGGATGAGACAATGGGA
>CAZSUQ010000878.1:0-2582 GCA_964609935.1 uncultured Thermodesulfobacteriota bacterium
AAAAGGATCGTGCGGGCCACATCGCAACATCGACGTGGAAACCAGCACTGCACAGAAGATCCTGAAGGTGACATTCAAGGAGGGGGTCGTGCAGGAATATTTCTACACAACCTGGGTGGATGAGGAAGCACCCAGGGCGAACGTGCACTATGGCGGATGGAATATGGCGCTCATCCCCTGATGCGGCAGGGCCGCAAGCGGAAAGCCTCGAAACCCTTGCGTGATTTCCTTGAGAATTGGATGAATTCATGAAAGGATGAAAACGGCGTCATAAAGACGAAAACCTGAGAGATGAGATCTGAATTGCCATGTTTCCACACCCGGACGAATCCTACACCCCGGATGAAGCCCGCACCCCGGACAATCCTGTCCCGCCTTGGAGGAAGCCCTTTTTCTCCCTGACTTGGTCCTTCTTCCTTGCCTGCCTTCTGTTCGTCTTCCCCTCTTCCACGGCCCATTCCGCGAGAGAGCAGCCTGCAAGTGGAGAACGCTTCGCCCGGCCGGAAGCGACCTCTCCGGTTTCTCCGGGCGCCTCGAGCCGGAAGGCGTCCAGGGAAGAAGAGCTTCTGCGGGAGGAGATCCACAAGGGCACCGAGGCGCTGTGGCTGGAGTTTCTCACCAGGGAGGAGGCCTTGAGAAAGCAGCTGCTGGAAATGGACGAGAAGCTGCAGGGGAACGTTCTCAGAAAGAGCAGGAAGCTGCGGGAGAAGGCCCTGGAGAAAACAGAGGCGTTGCGAGAAAAATTCCTGGAAGAGAACAGGGCGCTGCGGGAAAAGGCCCTGGAGAAAACAGAAGCGTTACGAGAGAAATTCCTGGAAGAGGACAGGGAGCTGCGGGAGAAGGCGCTCGAAGAAACAGAAGAGCACCGCCAGGAAAAGCTTATCAAGAAGAGGGAGAAGCTCCTGAAAGAGCAGGAAAAGCTGAGGCAGGAGTTTCCGAGAGAACAGGAAAAGCTGAGGCAGGAGTTTCTGAGAGAGCAGGAGGAGCTTCGAGAGGAGCTTCTGGAAGAACTGCGGAAGATAAGAGAAAAGTCACTCCGCAAGCAGGGAAGGTACCTCCGGAGGGGAAAGATCCTCTACGCCATTGAATCGGTGGACGGCAAACCCCGGGTCAAGGCGGAATTCCTGGCCCGGGTCCCTGTCCGGAAGGCATGGGACGACATTACGGACCTTGAAGGGCTTCCCGAATACCTGCCGGGGTGTACGGAAAGCCGGATCATCCGGCGGCAGGGAAACAGGGTGATCGTAAAGCAGCGTTACAGCCGCATGCTCGGGATCTTCAACCAGGAGATCACCCTTGTCTACACCCTTGATCCGCAGGACCGGTCGCTGCGGTGGCACCTGCAGGAGGGTCCTTTTTCCGAAAACACGGGTTCCATCAGGCTGGAACCGGTGGACGAACAGACCACCGGGATCACCTACAGCTTCTACTACCGGCCGCATTCCCTGGTCACCGACTATCTTCCCCAGGACACGTGGATTCACATGCTGAGAAGCAAAGAGCTTCCCCTGATCGCGGAGGCCTTAAAGAAAGCCGTTGAAAGATAACCTTTTCAGAAACGAAAAGACGGTTTCCCGATGATAAGCTTCTTCCTCCTGTCCGACATCCTTTTTTTCCTCGGATTTTCCGCCAATGCCTTCATGGCGTCTCTCGTGCTTCAGAAGAGGAACAAGCAGGCCAGGGACTTTGTGTTCCTGGCCCTCATCATCACGGCCTCCATCTGGTTCCTTGCCAACCTCTTCGCGAGCCTGAACCACCAGACGCTGGAGATCTCCTGGAATCCGGCCGTCAACCTTTTCTTTGCACTGTCCTACGTTCTGGTCTGTTTCTCCCCTCCCCTGATCCTCCACCTGATCTACCTGCTGACACCCGGGCAAAGGGCCGTTCCCCGCTGGATCCTGATCTACTATCTTCCCTCCATTCCCCTGTCCATCCTTCCCCTGATGGCCGGGGTTGCCCCCGACAGTTTTTCCCTGATCCAGTTGCTGTACTTCCTGGTCATGCTGGCAATCTATTTCCTCCTGTATTGCGTCGTTGCCGGGATTGTCCTGCTGAGACGCAAGAAAGCCCTGGATCTTGTGGTCCCCAGGGGGTTCTGGTGGGGTCTGCGCCTGCTGGTTCTGATCATCCTCCTGCTCCTGGCCGGAGGGCTCGGGGTGATGTTCTACACCCCTGAATGGGCCTATTTCTTCCTGGCGCTGAAGTGCTCCATCCTGGTCGTGTCCATGCTCATCTCCCTGTACCTGCTCCGGTACAACTTCATGGACTATTTTGTGAAAAAGGGGATCGTCTACTCCGTCCTCTCAGGACTCGTCCTTCTCGCCTACCTCCTTGTCATCCGGCTGGGGGGCGCTTATTTGCGAGAGACGGCGGGGATCGATTCCACCGCCCTGGAAATCCTGCTCCTCTTTGTCCTGATCCTTTTCTTTCAACCACTCACCCAGTACCTCCAGCGGTTCATCGACCGTTTTTTCTACCGGGAAAGGGCAGAGTACCGGGAGGCCCTCCGGAAGCTCAGCCTGTCCCTTCAGGCCGGGTCGGACCGGGAGGACCTCGGCCGATCGCTCCTCGAGGAAATCCTT
>CAZSUQ010000879.1:0-2581 GCA_964609935.1 uncultured Thermodesulfobacteriota bacterium
TGTGATTCAAGAGCAGGTCCAGGTCCTGGTACGTGGAGATCGCACGGCTGATCGCCTTGTATTCATGAAGAAAGATCTTTCTTTCCGGTTTGTCCTGCATGACAGATTCCCCCAAAAAGGTTCGTCTCTGGAAACCCTCTGCCCATGGGTCCAGTATACTATACTTCGTTATGGTTCGGATCATGAAAATATAAATAGGATAAGCAGGTGCCGGAGCAAGCCCGTATCTCGGCGGGTGGTTACGTGGATGAGACAGTACTGCGTGGTGTGATGACCTCTGAAGGGAACCGGACCCTTGATGGTTGAGCAGGCCGAATCAATCGTCGACGGATCTACTCATGGGAGCACCTTCACTCCGTGGGGTGGCAGCCTTCCGCCACATCCGGCCAGTGCTCCAGCAGCTCCTTGAACCAGGTCTTGTAGGGGTCCCTGGCCCGCCACAGGAGTTCAGCCAGGTCTGCATCGCGCCGGGCAGCCTCTTCCATCCATTCCGCGTAAAGGTCGATGAGGCCGGTTCCGTTGCCGAGCCCGGGCACCCTGGTGGCCAGGCGCCTCACGTTCTCACCCTCGGCCCAGTAGTCGTCCGGGTCGTCCATGGGCAGCCATCCGGGCGCATCGGTCCAGGCCTCGATAAAGGTGATCTCTCCCTGGTCGTTGAAGGTGAACTCCTCGTAAATGGGGCAGGGCTCTCCGCTGTAGTCGAACACCACGTGACAGCGGCCAAAGGGCTGAACAGGGAAGGCCCGGCAGTCCATCACGGTATAGCTGGTGGGGTTCAGCTTGAGCAGGATGTTCGTCCAGATCATATTGGCTCTTTCGAAGCCGGTGAGCAGCAGCCAGGGAGGCCACTCCCACCGCACCACCAGGTCCGAATATTCGGGTATCACACGAGGGGGAACCGAGGAGTCCATGGTGAAAAAGTACTTCTCGCTCTGTTCTATGTAATGTGCAGGGGGCTTCTGCGGTGTCAGGCACCCTGCCCTGGCCGCCTCGGTGTAGCAATCAAGGTCAGGATCCGTGACCTCGGTCTCGAACCGCGCGGTAACCTCCTGCCTCTTGTCCATTCTGAGGCTGCAGGTGGCGCCCTTGCCCGTGCAGTCCCCTTCCCAGCCCGCAAAACGTGAGTCCGGGCCGGATTCCGCCGTGAGGGTGAGGCTCACGCTGGGTTTGAAAGAGGCCTCGCATTCGCGGCCCTCATTGCCGCAAAGGATGCCCGCGGGTTCGGACACGACACGGCCCGCACCGTCACCCACAACGTTTATGGAGAGCCTGCAGGCACTGAGCGTCAGCAGCAGCAATGCCAAAACAGTGGTTATATCTATACGCTTGAACGCAAGGTGCATGATCGTCCTTTCTCCCTCACCTTGAACAGTGTCCCTGATGCCTTATTTCTGTTCTCTGCCAAGGGTATCAGAACTCCCCTCCCCATGCACGGAAGCAGGCACGGTCAAAGGATGTCCCGCTTGTCGCATCAACGAGAAGGCGCTCGACTTGAACAGAAAGCGTCAGCGCATGCCAACGATTCAACGGTGTTGTGCTCTATCCGAATTACAAATCCCGGTACGCATATCGCACCCGTTTCATGTACTCGCTTCCTGTGATCACATAGGAAACCGCCTCCTTGAGGGAACCTGTTCGAAACAGAAACCTGAAAAGCGCCGGGAGGTGGAAGGTTTTTCTGTACAGTCGTTCCATTTCGCGGCAAAACCGCTTTAGCTCCAAAGTTGTTTGCAATACAGGGTGCAGGCCGTCATACAGCCCCTGGTCCATGGTAAGAAGCTGATCCTGCACTTCGGTGTAGTAATCGGTGCCCAAGGCCGGTGTTAGCACGAAAAAGGAGGTAATGGGCAGCTTGAGGCGACGGACCTTTGAAGCGAGTTTCCGGAAATCCTTCACCGTGTATTGAGGCAGGACGATGAAGCTGGGAAATACGAGCACGTCCAGGTCCTTCATGATTCTCAGGGCCTGTTCGTTCTGGTCCACGGAAACCGACTTGTTGAACCCGTTCAATTCCTCCTGCACCAGGGACTCCAGGCCGATAAAGACCATGTCCAGACCGATCCTCTTCCATTTTTCCATCAAAGCCGGGTGGTTGACGATGGTGTCGCTCCTTACGTAAACAAAATACCTCTTGTGGATCCCGTGCGCCCCTATCAAGTCCGCCATCCGGCCCATCCTCCTGGTATCGGCCATGGCTTCGTCGTCGGTGATGATAATGTAATCCTCTTCGATGCTCGCCAGTTCTTTTACAACCTCCCGGGGATCACGCACGAGATACCGCCCCCCGTTCAGTTTCCATTGTGCGCAGAAACTGCAGCGGAAGGGGCAACCCGTGGAGGTGCGAAGGGATGCCAGGGAATACTTCCACATGGAATAGGATTCCCGGTAGGCCTTTGTGAGCGTTCGGTCCGGAAGGGGGAACTCGTCCAGGGGAAGCGGCGGCCAGGAGGGTGTCATGACAGGCTCATGGCCGGCACATACGCATGTCCCGGGAATGCCTGCCAGATCCTTGCCCTCCTCCACCCTGTCCGCGATCTCTTTCGCAGACTTGATGCCTTCGTCGGCCACCACGATATCCACA
>CAZSUQ010000880.1:0-2574 GCA_964609935.1 uncultured Thermodesulfobacteriota bacterium
CCTCCCGAAGAAGGGAAAGGATTCTGGCTTTCTGGTCCTGGCTCAGGGTTGGATCGGCTGCATAGAGGTTTCTTGCACGTCGGAGCCTTTTCACGGCTTCTTTTCCGTCCGCCCTGTCAGGGCTCGCAGCCTTCAGAGAGTCGTCGGCCTCTGTCAGGGGCGCTTCGGGTACGGGGGGCGGACCGGAAGGGGAGTCTCCGGCGGTTGGCAACGTGTCCAGCCCCTGGCCTCCCTGTTGGACCGCAACGCTTTCTTGTCTTTGCGTTTCACGGGCGTTCATCGTCGGGGTCGAAGCCTTTTCAAATGGCTCCGTGTCTTTCCGGAAGGAGGTCTTGTAGATTCCCACCACAATGAAGAAAAGGATGAGAAGAACAACCACCGCAAGCAGAGAGGATCGTCTTTTCATGACAGAGCGGATGGTCGGCACGACATCACTTCTGGGGATAAGGTTAAGAAGAAGAGCTTGTTTCCATGGAAACGATCATGGAATTCCATGTGCTGATGCAATCCGTTTCACCTTTTTATTGTATTGTACACGAAGCGGAATGTCGAACTTTCTTGATGTTGGAAACCCCCTTGCTCCATAATGCTCCTGACCCGCGTATTGCATGAAGCGTTCGCCTGCGAGCAGCGTAAGCAAGGAATCTTCGGGCTAACGAGTTGTATGTAGAATGCGATACGCAACCTTGTTGAAAGGGATAAAGATATGTCCGCTTTGTTCGAACCAGGGATGATCGGGGCGATGCGTGTGAAGAACCGGTTTGTTCGCTCAGCAACGGCTGAACTGCTCGCATCGGATGATGGCCGCGTCACGGACCGGTACCTGAAAGTCTATGCCCGATTGGCCAGGGGAGGCGTGGGTCTGATCATCACGGGCAATTTCTACGTGAATGCTCTTGGGCGTGACCTGCCTCGAATCATCGTTCCGGACAGGGATGAGAACATCGGTGACCTTGAGAAGGTGGTGGAAGCCGTTCAAGGGAACGGCGCAAAGATTGTGGCGCAGCTGAACCACTGTGGACGCCAAGCCAACCCACAGGTAATCGGGACAACGCCTGTGTGCCCCTCTCCCGTGCGTGACAAGTTCAGCCGTGTCAAGCCGAGGGAGATGACAACCGGCGAGATCGAGGGGACGATTGACGCCTTTGGGGAAGCCGCCCGCCGTGTAAAGCAAGCCGGGTTTGACGGCGTACAGATTCACGCGGCCCACGGGTACCTGATCAACCAGTTCCTTTCCGGCTATACCAACCGTCGAAAGGATAGGTGGGGTGGCTCCATTGAGAATCGAACACGGTTCCTCATGGAGGTCTATGCACGGATCCGCTCCGAGGTTGGGCCCGGCTATCCCGTGCTCACCAAGCTGAATGCCGAGGATTTCGTCCCCAGGGGGGTGACCCTCGAGGAAGCCACAAGCGTCTGCAGGAAACTCGAAGAGAACGGGATCGATGCGATAGAGGTGAGCGGCGGAATCAAGGAGAAAGGGCTGGCGATCACGAAAGGGGACATCCCAAGGGACCTGATCCTGAAGGACCTGAGCCTGGTGGAACGCGTTCTTCTGCGTTTCATGGAGAAGCCCATGCAGGAGTCGGCTCGATTCGAGGAGGCGTATTTCCTCCCTTATGCAGCCGCAATAAAAAGAAGCGTGAGCATTCCGATCCTGGCCGTTGGAGGCATGCGCCGCCGCGCGGTGATGGAGAATGCCCTGAAGAGCGGGGGGGCTGATTTCATCTCATTGTGCCGGCCGTTCATCCGCCAGCCGAACCTGGTCAATCGAATGGAAAAGGATAACGGTGATCCCATCTCCTGTACGAGCTGCAATCGGTGCACCCTTGAAATGGTCGTGCACCACAAACCCATGAAGTGCTACGCGTCCGGTGCACCGAAGTGAGCCCGGGTGCTTAAATAGAAATCCGGTGTGATGAGCACACGTACGTGATTTTCCTCAAGAAACTTTCAGCATCGAGGCCAATCCTTCGGGCAGGTGAAGGCCTCGTTCAATAGGCAAGTCAGCCATTGAAGATCGGCTTGCGACCCTCCAGAAAAGCCGCGACGCCCTCTCGTGCGTCAGGCCCCCTGATGTTTTCCCTGAACACTTCCTGTTCAGCAGCCAGTCCACGATGGAAGCCCTCACGGACCCCGGTGTTTACACATCTCTTGATTCTCGCGATGGCCTGTGTGGCCTGCTGTGCCAGCCTCGCTGCGTAGTCGAGTGATTTCGCATGGAGTTCCTCCGCGGGAAAGACGGCATTGACCAGGCCGATCTTCTCGGCTTCTTCCGGGGTGAGCTGCAGGCCCTTGAACATCATCTCCACGGCCTTGGCCTTGCCGAGCAGGAGAGGGAGGCGTTGGGTGCCTCCAAGGGACGGGATCATGCCGAGCCGGACCTCGGGCAGCCCGATCCGGCCGGAATCCGCACCCATGAAGCGGAAGTCGCAGACAAGGGCCAGTTCGAGGCCTCCTCCAAGTGCGTGTCCGTTGATGGCGGCCACGGTGGGAAGGGGAAGCGCTTCCAGTGTATCGTGTCTCAGCTCAGGATCCCATACCGGTGGGAGGGGGGTGGTTCCCAGCAGGTTT
>CAZSUQ010000881.1:0-2569 GCA_964609935.1 uncultured Thermodesulfobacteriota bacterium
GCGTTCACTCAGCCTTTATAGGCGGGAGGACACCTGTGTCCGCCTCTGCAATTGCCACAACCATGACCCGTGAAACGCCCAGGGCCCTGGAACTGGAAGAGATCCCCTTGATTCAGGATCAGTATGCTCAGGCAGCCCTTCGGGTAAAGGAATCCGGCTTCGATGCCGTGGAGATTCTGGGCGGCTACCTTCCCGCCCAGTTCCTTTCTCCACTCAGTAACCTGCGCGAGGATGAGTATGGCGGGTCTCTGGCCGGCCGTATGCGATTCGGCTTAGAGGTGGCCGGAAAAGTCAGACAAGCCGTGGGCGCGGATTTTCCGCTCCTCATGCGTTTGAGCGGCAATGAGTTTGTGGAAGGGGGCTTCACCAGAGAAGATGTCATTATCTTTGCTTCGGAGCTCGAAAAAGCGGGGATTGACCTTCTCAACGTCACCGGGGGACGCCACGAGACTCACGTTCCTCAAATCAGCATGTTTGTTCCCCGCCGGGCCTTTGTTTATCTTGCCCGGGGCATCAAGTCCGCGGTCTCTATTCCGGTCCTGGCGAGCAACCGCATCAACAATCCCGTGGATGCCGAGGAGATCCTTCGCAATGGGTGGGCGGATCTGGTGGCGATGGCCCGGGCCCAGGTAGCGGATCCCGAACTCGCCAACAAGGCCCGGACCGGGAAATCAGACCTGATTTATCACTGCCTCGGCTGCAATCAGGGATGCATTGATCATGGCTTCAGTCTTCAGCCCGCCACTTGCCTGGTCAATCCCCGCTCCGGAATGGAAGGAGAATATCAACCCGCTCCGGCACCGAATCCGAAAAAAGTCTTGGTCATTGGCGGTGGCCCTGCCGGCATGAAGGCCGCATGTACCGCTGCCGAACGAGGTCATGGGGTTACCCTTATCGAAAGAAGTGACCGTTTAGGAGGGCAACTTCTCTTGAACCGGCTGATTCCAGGTCGCAAAGAGATGCTCACCGCGGTTCAGGACCTGACCAATAATCTGGAGAACCTGGATATAGAGATTCTTCTCGGTCAGGAAGCGGATATTCAGGTAGTCAAAGGGATGGCTCCCGATGCAGTCGTGATCGCCACCGGGGCAAAACCAATCATGCCGGATCTGCCGGGCATTGACGGTGACAATGTTGTCCAGGCCTGGGACCTGTTAGAAGGAAAGGCGCGGGTGGGGAAGAAGGTGGTTGTCATCGGTGGAAATGCCGTGGGTCTGGAGACGGCCCTCTACTTATGCCACCTGGGAACCTTGTCGCCGGAGGTTTTTCATTTCCTCGTGGTCCACCAGGCTGAGCCCATAGAATCGCTGCTCGAGTTGCTTAACAAGGGGGACAAGGAAGTAACGGTCGTGGAGATGGCCGGCAAACTCGGTCCGGACATCGGGCCCTCCTCCCGCTGGACAGTGCGTTCCGAACTCAAGCGCCTGGGTTGCAGTATTCAGAAAAACACCACGGCCATTGGCATCACCCCTGAAGGTCTTGAAATAGAGAGTGCGGAAGGCCCTGGATTTATACCGGCCGATTCCATTGTCATTGCCGCTGGCTCGAGATCGGATAATAAACTTACAAATGATCTCGAAGGCCTGTTCCCGGAACTCCGCACCATCGGGGATGCCAAAGAGCCTCGAAACGCTCTGCATGCTATTCGAGAGGGATTCCTGGCAGGTTTGGAAATCTGACCTTCTTGACTTGATGGCAACGGTTGCCCTGGGGCGCGGAATAATGGGAGGAAGGAAATAAAAATAGAATCCCGGAAAAGAAGGCCTTAGACCTGCCCCTGGGGATGAACTTCCTGAAATTCAAGTTCGAGATTGTAACCCGTTCCAAAGTCAATGTAGGGTTCTTGTTGAGGAAGGTGAAAATGGTTATTTTCCCGAATCTGCTCCAGGCCCTTACCCTCCGCTCCCTTCTATTGTTAAGTGTTTTCATCATTTCTTTCGAGGCAACAGTTGCAGGTGCAGGGGCCGGAGAAACAGATGCAAAAGAGGAAGTACCAGGCGTTCTCGAAACAAAGACCATCAGCCGTTTCTATGACCCTGTTGAGTTCCGCGGCGAGATGTTGGAAGGGCTTTTGGGGAAAAAGATCTCTCACCTAAGGCTCTATAGTTTTGTGGACGGATCCTTAAGGTTGGTTCCCTATCAATTTGATGAGTGGACCGAAGACGGCGTCCTGGTCATGGATAAGGGGCCGGAGCAGAATGGCGAACTGGCCAACGGCATATTGGACGGGCAGGATATGCTGGTATTCATGGCCAGGGATGCAGGAGACAGGGTTTCCAGGGACCTCTGGCCGCAGGGCGCGGGTCAGGGGATTGAGATTGAGGTCCTGGATCCTTCAACCGGAGGAAAAGGGTGGTGTTATCACCTCCATTTTCCGGAGTCGGCGCCTGCAACCTGTTTTCCAATACGAGTCACTCTTGACGACAGTGAGGAGCTTATAGGCAAGGGGAGTACCTATACGTATGTGGCGACCAACTTCACTTCCGGGGACAGAGTCTATCAAACAGTTACGAACAAGCACACCTGGGTAACCCCGGAAGGAGGAGGGGATGGAAAAGATTTTGTTGAC
>CAZSUQ010000882.1:0-2569 GCA_964609935.1 uncultured Thermodesulfobacteriota bacterium
GCCAGAAACCCGGGATCTCCGTGTCCGGTTCAAGCCACAGCCTGAAGGTTTCCATGATCTTCACCTCCTTTCGTTTTAGCGTGGCCGGAATCTTCAATGAGCCTCTTGAACGTTTCAAGATCCTGCTCGATCAGATTGTGGGTGGCATCGATGTTCGCGGGCGCGATTCTCTCGCTCAGTGCAAGCTTCCGCACCCGGTTATAGGCGACAAGCCGCCCGAGATCTGTCTTGCGTTCCAGCAAGCCCTCGACCTCCTCGATGTACTCCACCGATTCGCCCTCCAGTGCCGGAAGGCAGGCAGATGAGAGCAATTCCGGGGTAATCTTTCTGCTCAGGCTCTCCAGGAGCTCCTTTGGGACCGTTCCCGGCCGGCGCGCCTCGACCTGCAGGGCTGTGTAGGCAAGGAGGGTCATGTCCCGGTCATCGTTGACAAGGTCGGTCCATGCCTTCGAATGGACGAACTCGCCCAGATCGTCCGTGAGCAGGATCTCAGCCTTTCGCATCAGCTCTCCGGTTGTAAAGAGCTCGTAGATACGGTTGACCTTCTCGATTTCCGAGCCGTCGCAAAAAAAGCTGGAGAGCAGATCGAAACAGATTTCCATCTTGTGGACAGCCTCCTCCCGCTTGAGGGATTCGTCATTAAGCCCGACCGGGATGCTGGACTGGACCACGTAGCGCGCCGACTCAGAAAACGAACCCACCACCGTTCCAAAGACCTCGCCCTTGGCGAGTTCAATCGCACGGTTAGCCAGGATGTTTCTGTAGATGAACCCCAGGCGGCGCCCGTCAAGAGCGATCTCGCCCTTGGTTTCCCGCATCAGAAGGTCCGCAAACTTTGCCAGAAACATGGAAAGGGTAGGGATCTGGTCCTTGAGCCTGTTGAAATGTCCTGCCGCCAGGCGGAGCATTCTCTCTGTTTCCGCACCAACGTTGAGAACCGACTCCTTCCTGACGGTCTTGCCGTTCCCGCCCGGGACCCACTCCGAGAGCGCAGGCGCGTCGTCCCCGTTGATGTGAGTAGTGACCCGGATTCGGTCCTCTTCTGCCATCTGGAGCACGTCCGGGGGATAGATGAAGATCGAAAACCGGCCGATCAGCGCTTCATCCAGAGCCTGTGTGGCGGAATAGCTCAGAGGGTTCATGGCCGCCCAAACCCATTTCACCTGTGTGTCAAAGCCCATGATCTTTCGGCTGCGGATGATCTCGAGCCATTTGCTCTGAAGCTCCGGCAGGGCCCGGTTCAGTTCATCGATGAGAATGAACTCCTTGTCCCAGACCGTGACCTTGCTCGGGACGTACTCGATCAGCCCCTGCTTGAGTTTCTCGAGGTCCGGATAGCCGAGCACGTCCTCAAACATCGCCTTGGACGCGTCGTAGGCGAGAAATCGCCTGGAGAGGGCCTCGGCAAGCTTGGTTACAGCGTGGGTCTTGGCACAGCCGTGGTTTCCGATGAGGAGCAGCGGATCTCCTGTCAGGAGCGAGGCCATTGCCAGGTTCTCGTCCTGTTCCTTCCATCCATAGATACCCAGTTCTTGCAGAATCATTTTTTCTTACCTCCGTTTCGTTCATGTGTTGTGAAGAACGAAAAAGGGAGAGACGCCCCCTTGATGGGAACGACTCCCCCTTTTCCTCGAACCAACACTTTCCTTCTACGGCTTGAGCTCACACTCCATGACCAGGAACTCTACCCCGTTCTGGGCCCTGATCTCCCGGTCCCGCTGGCTATTGATCCTCCTTTCCTGAAGCCAGGCGGATTCATTCTTGTCGGCCGATTCTGGCGTGAGGAACACCTGGACCTCGCTGACGATCCCTTTCAGAATCTCCATGGCAACAAACACAGTCATTGGACCCACCTCCTTGCGTCTCCTGATTCTTCGAACACAGCCGCAGGCTGCGGGCTTGCTTCAGATCGCCCAAGGCCGCCAGACTTGACGATCTTCTCGACCTCCCGGGCCTTGCACGGACGCCAGAACTCTTCCCGCTCGCAATCCACCTCGATGCCCATGGCAACCTTGAGGTCCTTGAGTTCCTGGAACGAGATGTAGCCCCACTCGGCGTTCTGGTAATCAGCGTTCAGGATGGCATACCCCCAGAAGAGGTCCTCTCCGTCGTACTCTGCGATGTACCAGTCGCACCCACCCAAGAAGAAGTGCAGGTGGATTGTCTTTTCTCCCAGGGGAATCCCTTCTGTCGCGTAAAGCCTCGGGATCCTGTCCAGCCGTTCTTTGCTCGGTACATTCCACATGGTTTTCACCTCCGTTGAATACAAATAGGGCGTATTGCCCACTTTTAGTGCAATACGCCCTGGATTGAGGACCAGCGAACGGCCCATTGAATTGTCCTAGCTCAGGGGCTCGTCTTCTGGCCCAAGGCAATGCTCCAGATCCCCCTCACGCAGAAGCAGGGCAAGGGGCGTGATGAGGAATTCCTGGCCGGCCCGGTTCACACACGCAACAAACGCGGCCCGCTTGCCGTGGAATTTGCCTTCGACAAGAGCGAAGTTCGAGAACTTCCCTCCCGCAAGGCTTCCGAAAAGCTCTGTTTCGGTCTGTTTTAGCATTTGTATCAC
>CAZSUQ010000883.1:0-2569 GCA_964609935.1 uncultured Thermodesulfobacteriota bacterium
GACAGATGCATTATCACCCAGCGTACCCACGAATCACGATTCTGCTAGTCTTCTCGGGCTTTGTGAACGTCGCATTCCTCGCCGCCATCGGTACAGAGCCGGTCGCCGGTGCGGAAAAATCCAAGTCCACTGTCAAGTTAAGCAAGAAGGTGCAGACCGTGATAGATCGCGTCGAGCGCGAGTGCCGTGAAGGTCCCGTGTACATGATCGGATCGGCAAAAGCCAAACGACTGGCCGAGTTGGTTCGTCAGAGGAAGCCGAAGCGAGTCGTTGAATGTGGTACGGCCATCGGCTATTCCGGGCTTTGGATCGCAAGCCAGTTGAAGGCAAACGCCAGCATCTCCTCGTCGCTCTCCCGGATTTGCCCCTGGGTCTCTTCGGGCACCTCGAACAGAGACAGGAAACGGCTTTCGAACACAAAGGCCCGGAACCGGTCCAGGCTGTAACAGGCCATATAGAACATCTGCCACTGCTTGGGTTCCAGTGCGGCTCGGCTACCGGGCTTGTAACGGGAAAGGAACGCCATCCATTGGTCATTCATCCGGTTGTAGATTGGCAGGCCCTGATCATCCATCCATTCAGCCGCCTTCCACTTCCTGTCTTCCTGAAAACCGAAACAGTGGGGCTCCCTGACCAGGAAGTACTTCTCCTGCACCACCGGCACGCCGAATCGTTGGGGTGACCGCCTGGCTGCCCGACCCAGGGGATTGGCCCTGCACGCCCCCGGGCGGTCCGTGTAGATACTGCACCCCTCCTCGGTCACAAACGGACAGGGCTTGAGCGGCGTATCTTCCATTCGCAGCCGGACCACAGGGATGTTCCAGTCCGCATCCTTATCCGTGATCGTGTACTGGTCAAGGAAAGCTGAAGATTCCAGGGACAACGCCTTCTTTACACGAAGAACATCGTAGGGAGTGAGCGTCAAGTTGAGATCCCTGCAACAATCGGTAAAGCAGCGGACGTCTTTGTGGCAGGCAAATCGGAATCGACTTCCCTCTGGCAGCGGCTCCAGGATTTCCGAGGGGGGTTCCATGTCGCTTTTACTTCTTTCCTTTTGTTTTGGATCCCTGTTTCGACCGTTTCTTCTTTGAAGAGCCTGCTTCCTTTTTCTTCTCTTCTTTCTTGATGAGCTCTTCCTTGATGGGAAGGACATCTCCGCAGACCAGACCGAACCGGACCCAGCGAAGGGAAAGGTCGAGAAGTGCCGCATCATCCTCTTTGATCGCTTCCACGACCTCCTCCTCCACCTCGAAGGTCTGGAGGAATCGCGTCTCGAAAACGAATCGGCGAAAGGTATCCAGGTCGTAACAAGCCATCCAGAACATCTGCTGGACCCGCATGTGGTCGATGCCCGCCTCCTGGAGGCGAGGATATTGTGTGACGATCTTGAACCGCTCGTCCATGTCCTCAAACGGGGGGAGTCCCTGGTCCAGAAACCAGTCCCGAATGACCCATTCAACCGACTCCTTCTGGCCCAGGCACTGATCCGCATCCACCATGAAATCATACTCCCCTGTCTCGTCCGACTTGTCCAAGGGATACATGCGGCACGCCCAGGGGCGGTCCTCGTAAATGGAGCAACCTTGTTCCTTGACAAAGGGACAGCGTTTGTCTTCCTCCCGCATCTTCAACTGGATAATCGGTATCTTTCCCGGACCGGGCAACAGTGTTCTTGTGTACGCCTGGTGAAATTCCTGGGACGGCATATTCAATCGATTCTTCATTCGAACGATGTCGTAGGGCGAAAGGAAGATGTTCACATCCTGGCAGCAGGCGTTGAAACATGGAATCCCGGGCTGGCACTGGAAGTGCATGGTTCGGCTGCGTGCCTGTCGTTCCTTTTCAAACCTCTTCGCTTCATCCTGCGTGGTCTTCATGATGCCCCCTCCCCATGTGGCGGCGAATGATTCCGTTCCGTTTTCGATCTGTTTCAGATGTTCCCCCGCAAGGAAACATCCCTTGGATTGTGCATTACGCTATCAACCCATCAGCAGATGACAGCAGGCGTGATGCTCAACGTGTATGTCCAGGCAGGGTCAGGGTGGAGCAGGTTCCAGAGGGGCAGGACCGTTCTTCCAAGGACTTCTTCGGTGCTGAACCCGTTTCCCCTTTTCCCCTATCACAGATGGTGGAATTGCAACGGCTGATCACCCGTTGGAGTTCACTGGACCCGCAGGAGGAGCAGCGCAGGGCAACCTCCTCCTTCGGATTTTTGATAAAAAATTCCACCAGATTCTTGCACTCTTGGCATACAAATTCATAGATGGGCAAAACGATCTCTCCTCGATGTGTTCCAAGCAGCTTATGAAGAGGGGCTCATCGTGATGGCAGGGAATTCTTTGGATGCAGCTGCCTTGGAAACATTTTAACAGGAACCCTTCCTCATTTCAAAGAGCACCACTTCTTCGAAACGTATAGGGCACGGCTGCAGACAGGTGAAACAACTCGCTCCTAGGCTGTGTGAGAGATCCTGCAGCAGAATCGTGAATGTGTCGATCCAGGAACGTGGCTGGACTAGGAGCCTGTCGGAATACGCCGGGCAAGCCGGATTTCCCGAGAAGCAATTTTG
>CAZSUQ010000884.1:0-2563 GCA_964609935.1 uncultured Thermodesulfobacteriota bacterium
CGCCGAGACCGTGGACGACCTGCTCAAGAACAAACTGAAACGCTACACCCGCAAAACCATAACCGATCCACGTGTTCTCAAGCGTAGATTAAATGATGTGAGGAAAACCGGGGTGGCATTCGATTACGGCGAGTTGGACCCGGATATGCAAGGGATGGCCGCGCCGGTCTTCAATTACGAAAAGAGACCTGTGGCGGCCGTTGTGACCGTTGGGCCGGCCTCACGTATGAAATCCCTCATGGGATCCGAGGCCGTTTCTCTGCTTAAGGCTTCCGCAGGGAAAATATCGTCCATGCTTTATTACGACGAGGAGGGATCATGAAACCAGGAGCCTTCGGAAAATATGCGGTGGATTACGAGATCCGGGTGAACTACGAGCGCCTGAGAAGAGAGCGGCTTCAAAAGGCCAAAGACCAGATCAACCAGGATGAACTCGGAGCGTTGATCACCTGGGACGAGGCCAACATCCGTTACCTCACCTCCTATTATGTCACGACGCCCATGAGGGCGAGCGAGATCCAGTTCGTCTTCTGCCCGAGGAACGGGGAGCCGCTTCTTTTCGGCGGCGGAACGCCCCGCGAGACCGAGAGGCGCATGCCGTGGATGAAGGATCGAGTTCATCCCTTACTGGGAGCGCCCAAGCTCACGGCCACGGACGCAAACGATCCCATGATCGCGGTGATCGTGGAGACAATCGCCAAGCTCATGGCAGAGTACGGTGTGGAAAAGGAGCCCCTTGGTCTCGACGGTTCGACGCTCCAGATGCTATATGCGGAAGCCTTCAAAAAAAAGGGGATTGAGGTTGTGCACGGAAAGCCCACCATGGATGAGGCTCGGCTGATCAAGACACAGGACGAGATCGAATTGATGCGGATCACCTGTGCGAACTCCGAAAAAGCCTTCGCCGCTATCGTGGATGCCATTCGGCCCGGAGTCAGGGAGTGCGACCTGGTGGGCATCGGCATCAAGGCTCTGTACGAAGAAGGCGACGATCACACCGAGGATCTGGTGTGCTGTTCCGGGTTCAACACAAACCCGTACGGATGGTCGTTCACGGACAAGCCGATACGGCCGGGGGATCTGATCTATATCGATGTGGACGGCGCTTCTTACCAGGGATACAAGTCCTGTGTCTACCGCACGTTCTGCTGCGGCAAGGCCACCCGGGAGCAGAAGGATCTCTACGAGGAATGCCGGTCTATGCTCTACGCGGGCATGGGCGCGGTGAAGGATGGGGCCACCGACTACGACATTGTAGAGAAATGGCCGGACTCGCCGAGCTACTGGGGATACGAAAACTGGAACGAAGTTGGTGCTTACGCTCTTGGTCATGGCATCGGCTTGACGCTACATGACAGGCCGGCCATCTCCATGCTGAAAAAAGCGTTCGGTTTTCCTCCCACCAAGCTCAGGGCGGGCATGGCCCTGGCTTTGGAAACCTATGCAGGAAAAAAGGGTGGGGCAGACGGTGTGCGCCTGGAAGAAAACATCCTTGTGACTCAAGACGGTTACGAGCTGCTATCCCGGTGGCCCATCGAAGAGTTGATGGAGTGCTGGCTGCCCTATCGTTGAAGAATCGCGGCTCCGGCCTGTTCCAATGTAACCCGCCACAGAGAACAACAGGGAAAGGTGAGATCACATGGCAAAGTCGATCGTATCCATTGTCAAGGGGGTTGATCCTCAAGAAATGGTGGAGCAGGCGCTTGATCATCTGGGTGGGGTGAAATCGCTGATCAGGCCGGGATCCACGGTCGTGGTCAAACCGAATGCAGGCCATGAGGGTACGCCTGACAGCTCCGTGAACACGAGCCCTGAGGTCGTGGCCGCCGTGATCCGGATACTGAGAAATGCCGGAGCAGGCAGGATTGTGCTTGCTGAGGCGTCCGCCATCGGTTGCGACACCATGGCGTGCCTGGAATCGAGCGGAATCCGAAAGGCGGCGGAAGACGCCGGGGTGGACGAGATCCGTGACATCAAGAACGAAAAAGACCTGCTGAAGAAAGCGATCCCGAATCCCACCTCGGACATCAAGCACGTGGAGCTTCCTCGATTCCTCCTGGAGGCAGACCATCTGGTCAACGTACCTATCTTCAAATCCCATGTAAGCATGGTTTTTACCTGCGCCCTCAAGAACCTGAAGGGCGTTGTGCAGGACATCCACCACTACATCATGCACTGCACGAACCTCGCTGCGGCCATGATGGACCTTGGCGATCTCGTTCGGCCGGATTTCACAGTGGTGGACATGATACGGCCCATGGAGGGCTTTGGCCCGCATTCCGGAACCCCTGCGGAATTGGGTTGTATCGTTGCGGGCCGGGACATGGTGGCCATCGACGCCACCGCCTGTCGTATGGTCGGGCTTCCTTTGGACAAGGTAGACTACTTTGACGCCGCCCGGGAAAAGGGCCTCGGGAACTTCGATGAGAGTCAGATCGAGATTCGTGGAGAACGTATCGAACATGTCTTCCGGAAGCTCTATTTACCCTACCTGGATGGGTTTGATGCCTGGCCTGAGTATCATTTCCACATCGAGAAGGCCTGCAGTACCTGTCAAGGGTTG
>CAZSUQ010000885.1:0-2560 GCA_964609935.1 uncultured Thermodesulfobacteriota bacterium
CCAGGTTAGGGAACAGGAATACAAGTCAGCGGAAATCAAGAAGAAACAGATGGGGGAAGAGATCCAGAAGAATGAGGAGACCCTGAGGGAGAATGAGGGAATCCGGCATCAACTGGAGGAAGAACTGGCGGCACGTAATTCGGCGATTCAAGAACAGACCGAGATCTTTCAGGGAAAAGAATCCAGGATCAAAACGTTGAAACAGGAACTGGACACTCTTCGTCAGATCCGGGACGAAATTCAGCTCAAACTGGCAGAGATCCGGATGAAAAAAGATAACCTTCAGGGGCAGCTGTGGGAAAAACATCGCATCGACATCACCAAAGAAAACGATCATGAACTGGAGTTGTCCGAAGAGGAAGATGACAAAATCAAGTCGGATTTGGAGCGGCTTCATGAAGCCATGGGGAAGATCGGTGAAATCAACCCCACCGCCATCGAGGAGTATGAGGACCTTCAAAAACGGCACCAGTTCTACAATGAGCAGTACGAGGATCTGAACCGTACCCTGGACTCGTTGCAGCGGTTGATCCAGAGGATCAACCGTGTGACCAAATCGAGATTCATGGAGGCCTTCAACGGAATCAACGAAAAATTTCAACAGATCTTCCCGGTGCTGTTCAACGGAGGAAGGGCCTTTCTCCAGCTGGAGCAGGAAAAGGATCCGCTGGAATCAGGGGTGGATATCGTTGCACAGCCTCCCGGAAAAAAACTGCAGAACCTTAACCTCTTGTCCGGAGGCGAGAAGACGATGGCCGCTCTTTCACTGATCCTGGCGATCTTTCAATACAAGCCCAGTCCTTTTTGTGTCCTGGACGAGGTGGACGCCGCCCTGGATGATGTGAATGTAGCCAGATTCAATGAAATCCTCAGGCATATCTCCCGGGAATCCCAATTCATCCTGATTACGCACAACAAGCAAACCATGGAAATCGCCAATACATTGTATGGAGTGACCATGGAATCCCCTGGCATCTCTCAGGTGGTTTCGGTCAACATGCAGTGACAGACCGGGTTGTCCGGTAGCTGTCGCTCCATCCGTCAGGAGCGGTTACGTTTTTACTCCTGTGGTTTTCTGAAGCCTGCTCGCCCGCTTTCCTGCTTCTTGACAGTCCCCTGATTTTTCCCTATGAGTCTGTTGTCAGATCCCCCTGAGAGCTGGACCGGCTGATGAGTGAATCTGCCGGAAAAAAAACAGGAAAGCAGGAAAAAGGGAGATGTCGAGTACAGGTTGATGGAAGGGTCGTGTAAAATCAGGGTAGAACCAATCGCTGATTGAAAAAGGAAGAAATTCAGGGCTTGGGATCGGTGTGCGTGCCGGAAAGACTCCCAGGAAATGCCAATAAATGATGAAACCCGTGGAGGTGACGGTTGATGGGCGAAGCGAATCGGTTTCTGGCCATGTGCTTTGAGAAAACCGCTTATCTTCTGAGCCGGATAAACAGGGATGTTCCGGCTGAGTGGCTTTGGGCGGGGTTGGGGGTGAGCATCCTCCTTCTTTTCTGGATGGCTTTTCGTAACCGATCCTTGAAGAAGAAGGTGCGTCGGCTGGAGGCGAAATGCCCAAAAACGGAAGTGACGGCTTCTGGTCCGGAGGAAGGGGGCATAGCAGCCACGGGGACGGACGGGCGGGCCCCGGAGGGTTTCCAGCCGGAAGAACAGGAAAAGGAGGGGGACCGGGGGGAGGATGCAGCCCCCCCGATGGAAAGGGATGTCCCTCCGGCCCTCGTTGAAGACGAACCGGAAGAGAGCTTTTTCTCTCGCCTGAAGGGGCGACTCGTCAAGACCCGTGGGCAGTTTACTGGCCGTCTGGATCAGGTTCTTTTCAGGCAAAATACACTTGGCGGAGACGCCTTGGAGGAACTGGAGGAGGTGCTGGTCACTGCGGATCTGGGGGTGAAAACCAGCTATGAACTGTTGGAAGAAGTGCAAAAGGAAATGGGAAAAGAGAACGTTTCCCCGGAGCAAGTTCGCGAGGTGTTGAAACAGAAGATCGGTTCTCTGCTTTCCGTGGAAGCGGGAACCCTGGATCCCGGTCAAACCCGGCCCTTTGTGGTCATGCTCGTGGGTGTCAACGGAGTCGGGAAGACCACCACAGCCGGGAAACTGGCCGCCCGGCTGGGAAGAGGAGAAAGAAAGGTCATGTTGGTGGCCGCCGATACATTTCGCCCTGCCGCCATCGAGCAACTCCACATATGGAGTGAACGGGTGGGGACTGATTTTGTCAAGCACCAGCCCGGAGCGGACCCTTCCGCGGTGGTTTTCGATGCCATCCGGGCAGCGAAATCAAGAAAGTCGGATTTGGTACTCGTGGATACCGCCGGACGGCTCCATACGAAAAAAAACCTTATGGAGGAATTGAAGAAGGTAAAAAAGATCATAGGGAGGGAATTGGATGGGGCACCCCACGAAATCCTCCTCGTTCTGGATGCTACCACGGGTCAAAACGCAATCCACCAGGCGAGAATCTTTCACGAAGCTCTTGGGGTTACAGGCCTGGTGCTTACCAAACTCGATGGAACCTCAAAGGGGGGCATGATCGTGGGGATCTCCAACGAAC
>CAZSUQ010000886.1:0-2558 GCA_964609935.1 uncultured Thermodesulfobacteriota bacterium
CGTGCCTGGGGCATCTGGTGGCTCATCCAGCCGTTCCACCCGATGGCCACGAGCATGTCGGTTTCGTGGTCGTGCGGATTGGTGCCCATGTACTGCTTTCCCAGGCAGCGACCCTGGACCCAGAAATGACCGGTTAGCTCCTGTGCCAGGGCATTGTAGTGGTAGCGTGAGCCGAGGCTGTTCAGGAGCGAGACGGCAAAGGCGGCCTCGAAATGGCAGCCCTGGCCACCGCCGCCCATGAAAGCAAGGCTTCGCGGGCCGTGCTGGTCGAGGATCCCCTTGAGCTTCTCCGCAATCCCGTCCAGGGCCTCGTCCCAGGACACAGGCTCGAAACCGTCTCCCACACGCTTGAGCGGGGTGCGGAGCCTATCGGCGTTGTGCTGGTAGTGTGCAATCTTCAATCCCTTGCGACAGACATACCCTTCGCTGCGCGGATTGGCCTTGTCCGGCCTGACCTTGGTGATGCGATTCCCTTCCACCAGGACCTCGAGCCCGCAGTTCTGGGCACAGCAGACACAACCCGTTTTTTTCCATGTCATGGGTTTCATCTCCTTTCCGGAGCGAGGTGAGTGGGAAGTACGGGGTCACCCGTACCGCTCATGGAGCTTTCGGGGGGCTGCTACATCAGGCGCCGCACGTTCTCTTTCTTCCCGGCCACGAGCAGGACGTCCGCGTACTGGATCCGGTAATCCACGGGTGGGACCACCGCCCCGTTTTCCCCGGCCGCCTTTTCCGCGCGCTTGATCAGGACCACCTCCACGCCGTAATTCGCGCGCACATCGAGCTCCCGCAGCGTCTGTCCGATAAAGTGTGCGGGCGCCTCTGTCTCGGCCATGATGTAATCCTCGCCCAGGTCGATGGCCTTGGCCCGCTCCACCCACGTCAGTGTCCCATGAAACCCACTCGAGAGATCGCGTCTCATCACCTCGCGGTTGTAGACATCCAGCAGGGCCACCTTCCGAACAGAGCCTTCCAGCTTTCCCTCGCAAAGAACAGGAAGCTCGTCCACGTGTTGCTGGGCGAAGAGCTTCATGGCCAGGTCCAGATCATCGCTGAGCTCGAGAACAGGGTAGTTGGTGTCCGCCATGTCGCTTGCAATGATCAGCTGGTCGAGCCAGTCCCCGTCCAGGATGACCTGCCGCAGGTTGTGGACCGAGATGGTTCCCACGTAATGGTTCTCCTCCCGGACCACGAAGAACTCGGTCTGTGGGCTGTTCACGGCCAGGTCCACCAGCCCTTTGAATGCCATGTCCTGGGGAATGAGTACCGGGTCGCGATTGATCACGCTGGAAACGGGCAGATGTTTCATCACGTTGAGCTCGGAAGGCTCAAAGATCTCCACGCCCCTGCGGCTCAGCTTCTCCGTGTAGATGGAGGTCCGTTTGAGCCTCGTGGCCAGCAGCGTGGCGATGACACACGCGGCCATGAGGGGCGGGATGATCCTGTACTCGCCTGTCATCTCAAAGATGATGATCATGGCCGTGAGTGGCGCATGGGTCGTTGCGGCAACGACCGCGCCCATGCCCACCATGGCATAGGCCCCGGAGCCTGCCGTGATGTCGGGAAACAGGCGGTGCACCCAGGTGCCCAGCAGCCCTCCTGTCATGGAGCCCAGAAAGAGAGAGGGCGCGAAGATCCCGCCCGATCCACCCGAAGCCAGGGTGATGGATGTGGCGAACAGCTTCACCAGGACAAGGCCCAGCAGGAGGAACCAGGACATCTTGCCCACAAGGGCCAGGTCGATGGCTTCATAGCCCACGCCCAGGATTTGCGGGTAGACCAGTGCGATCAACCCGATGATCAGTCCGCCGATAAACGGCTTGCTCAGGTCCGGGACCTTGAACTTCTCGAAAAGATCCTCGGTCCGGTACAACAGGGTGCTGAACGTCACGCCCACGAGGGCCGCCGCCAGGCCAAGGACAGCATAGGGAATCATTTCGAAGGCGCTCACCAGTTCATAGTCGGGAACGATGAAGGCGGGCATATCCCCGAGGTAATGCCTGGACACGATGGTGGAAACCACGGACGAGATGACAATGGGGCTGAACTGGGCCACGCCGAAGTCACCCAGGATGACCTCTGCGGCGAAAAGCGCCCCGGCGATGGGCGCGTTGAACGTCCCTGCGATTCCTGCAGCTGCCCCACAGCCCACCAGCGTACGAATCCGCTGTGCCGAGAGCCGGAACAGCTGCCCCAGCGTGGACCCGAGCGCAGACCCGATCTGCACGATGGGGCCCTCGCGGCCCACGGAAGCACCCGTTCCGATGCTGATGGCCGATGCAAATGCCTTGACAAGCACCAGCCGGGCCCGGATCACACCGCCCCGCAGGGCCACGGACTCCATCACCTCGGGCACACCGTGTCCGCGCGCTTCGGTGGCCACACGGAAGACGAGGGGTGCGACGATAAGCCCCCCGATGGCCGGGATGAAGATCAGGACATACCAGGGTATGGCCAGCACAGCTTCGATGTTGTAATCCCAGGTGCCATAGGCGACCCGCTGTACGAACCGTATGAGGTAGCGGAATCCCATGGCAACAAACCCGCCGCCGAGGCCG
>CAZSUQ010000887.1:0-2558 GCA_964609935.1 uncultured Thermodesulfobacteriota bacterium
GAGGATAACATGAGAGAGGTCGTACTCGGGTGTCAGACCAAGCAGAACAGGCACTTCCGACAGTCCAAGATCGGCATCGAAGATCAACGTCCTGTGACCCATCCGCTGCAACTCCACAGCGAGGTTCAGAACGGTATTGGTTTTCCCGACACCGCCTTTACCGCTTGACACGGACAGGACATTGGGTGAGCGCCGTTCCTGCGGGCTGTAAAAGGATTCGGAAGGTTCCATGCCACTCATTTTTCCGGGTTGGCACCTTTTTCTCACTGCAACATCTCTCATGTTCACCTGATGTGCAGAGGGATTTTGCAAGGCTCGTGCCTAAACGGAACGATTCACCAACGGCATGGGACAAACCAGAAAACAGCCTGTTTTATCAGTATGTTATGGTCTCTTCAGGTGCAGGGAGAGGGCAAGAGCCGTCTTCGGAAGACGGCCCTGTCTTTCTTGGAAGGGTCAAAGACTTGTTTGTCCTGTCAGCGCGTTGACTCTGTCAGGAACTTTGGATGGTCAGGTTACGTCTCTTGATCTTTTCCACCAGTGTGGTTCGGTTCAGGCGCAGGAGATCCGCTGCCTTGTTCTTGTTTCCTTGCGTACGCTGAAGGGCTTCATTGATCAGCTCGTTTTCAAAACGAGAGACGGCTGTTCGGAAGCAAATCCCATCCGCCGGCATTGTATTGGCAGAAGGTCTGGCACGCTCCGCCGCCCCATCCATGTATCGATCCTGAACATCCTCCAGGTTCACCCTACCCTCCCCCTTCAGGATCACCAGCCGTTCGATCAGGTTTTCCAGCTCCCTTACGTTGCCGGGCCAGGCATAACGCTTGAGGTATTCCAAGGCCTCCTCGGAAAAGCCGAGAAGCTCTCCGCGAAGACGTCGGTTGAAGAGTTCGAGGAAATGATCGCAGACCAGAGGGATGTCCTCCGCACGCTCTCTCAGCGGCGGCAGGTGTATCTGGATCACGTTCAACCGGTAATACAGGTCCAGTCGAAACTTCTTTTCTTCAATGAGGGCCTGAAGGTCCTGGTTTGTTGCAGCGATGACACGCACGTCCACCTTTAGGGTCTTGGTGCTCCCAACCGGCTCAAAGGTCTGTTCCTGCATCACGCGCAGGAGCTTTGTCTGGAGGTGCGGGCTCATATCTCCGATCTCGTCAAGAAAGATCGTTCCCCCGTCGGCCAGAGCAAATCGTCCCGGCCGTGAATACATGGCTCCGGTAAACGCACCCTTGACATGTCCGAACAGTTCGCTTTCGAGGAGATTCTCGGGGATGGAACCGCAGTTGACCGGAATGAACGGTTTGGAAGCCCTTGGACTGCCCTCGTGGATGGATCGCGTAATCAGTTCCTTTCCGGTTCCGCTCTCTCCGGTAACGAGAACCGTACAGGTCTGTGGGGCAACGCGCTTTACGAGCCCAAAAACCTCCTTCATGACTCCGGACGTCCCAATGATTTCAAACGTGCCCTCATTCTGCGCCGCACGGGACTGGTACGATTCCCGGGACTGGTCCAGAGCCGAGGCAACGAGCTCGAGCACCTCCTCGTTTTCAAAGGGCTTGGTCATGAAGTGGAAGGCCCCATGCTTCATGGCCGTCACAGCGGTGGAAACCTCCCCGTAGGCGGTGATCATGATGATACTCATGTCCTGCGCCATCTTCTTGAGCCGCTGGGTAAGCTCCAGGCCGTCCATCCCCGGCATCTTGAGGTCCACAAAGGCCGCCGGGTACACTTCGTCTTTGCATACCTTCAGCGCCTGTGCACCGGAACCCACGGTGGTCACGTCGTATCCTACGGTTTCCAGCAGACGTCTCAATGCCTTCTGTACGACAGGGTCGTCATCCACCACGAGAATCCTGGCACCCTCCATGCTCTTCCCCTTTCAGCATGAACATGATCTTCGCTGCGTCAAGCATTCCACCCGAACCGCTTCCCCTCATTTAGGGTAACACCCTCAGCGGCATTTCTCCAAGGTTTTCCCGGAACAAACTTCACGGAACCCCCGTCCCAGGCGGAGAACCGGTGGGCATGGGAAACCAGAGGGAGATCTCGGTCCCCTTTCCCGGTGCCGAAGACACCTCCATTCGGCCTCCAAAGGATTCCATCAGCCTCTGGCATATGCTCAGCCCCAGTCCGGTCCCCTCACCGGGGCCTTTGGTCGTGTAAAAGGGTTCGAATATCTTCTCGAATTGATCCGGATGGATCCCCTCTCCGGAATCCATCACGGTAAGCAGCAGGCAATCCTTCCCTTTTCGCTCCCTCCTTTCCGCACAGATCCGAACCCTGCCCCCTTCGCTCATGGCATCCCGGGCATTGGAAACGAGGTTCATGAGGATCTGCTGAAGGGGATCCGGGTGGTACGGAAACAGCGGAATGTCTACAGGGATCGTCCAGTCCATACGAACGCCCTTTTCCTCCAGGTTCGGGCGGAGAATCCCGTGGACACGCTCCATCACGGATTCAAGGCTCACGGGATCATGCCCCTCGGTTTCATGCTTGCGGGAGAACACGAGCAGATCCTGTACGATCTTCTTGCACCGAAGGGCCGCATGCTCGATGTT
>CAZSUQ010000888.1:0-2557 GCA_964609935.1 uncultured Thermodesulfobacteriota bacterium
CAGAGACCTGCAACCCGGTTGCCGGCTGCCAGGCCGGCACAGCGCCCAATTGCGACGACGGTGTGAGCTGCACCACGGATACCTGTAACGAGGGTACGAACCGTTGTGACCACACCTCGCAGAACAGCGTCTGCGACGACGGCCAGTGGTGCAACGGCACAGAGACCTGCAACCCGGTTGCCGGCTGCCAGGCCGGCACAGCGCCCAATTGCGAAGACGGGGTAATCTGTACCACGGACATCTGCAATGAAGACTCGGACAGTTGCATCCATCTCCCCCAAGACATCCTGTGTGACAATGGTCTCTGGTGCGACGGGTCCGAGACCTGTGATCCGGGTGCCGGCTGTCAGGAAGGCACGCCAGCGGATTGTAACGACCGCAACCCCTTTACGGTGGACACCTGTAACGACGAAACAGAATCCTGTGAAAACACCCCCTTCTGGCTCGTTCGCTAGCCCGAAGGATTCGACTTCAAAACCAACATAAAGAACACTGGCGGAACGGCCAATTCTGCTGCTACATCTTCCCGCAGGGGTCCCTCGATTCTATAAGCGAAACGCAAAGGATTTTGCTTGGATGTTTTCAGAAGGGTAGGGGGGGATACCTTGCCTGAATGCAACGCTTGTGGCAGAATTATCATAATTGCCAATATACGAGAAAAACAGGGAAAGTTTCTATTATGAATCGTTTCATTGTTCTTTTTTCGGTTTTCCTGCTCTGTTCTTTCTGTCTTGCCGGCCCTGCTCCGGCCCAGGTCCAGCAGGCGTGGGTCGCCAGAACATCGGACGGGGGCCCGGCCTCCCAGGATGAAACAGCCCAGGCGATCACCGTGGACTCCTCCGGAAACGTCTAAGTGACCGGTTACCGCGGGAACGCGGCCTCCAACGCCGACATCCTGACCATCAAATACGACTCGGCCGGGCAACAGGAGTGGGAACAGACCTACAACGGCACCGCCAATGGTGTGGACATCGGCGAGGCTATCGTGGTTGATGACAGCGGAAACGTGTTCGTCGTGGGGAAGACCGCTTCCACAGGGACGGGTTCCGACATCGTGGTCATCCGATACGACTCCGGAGGCAGTTACCAGTGGGCCGCCTTGCATGACGGCGCTGCCAACGGTAATGACGCGGGTACGGGCATCACACTGGACTCGGCAGGCGACATCCTGGCCACCGGTTACGTAGAAATATCAGGCAATGACCTGGATTATGCGACCCTGAAGCTTTCCCTTGCAGGGAGCTTTCTGTGGACCGGGGATGCCGTGCTCTATGACGGTCCGGCTACATCTCCCGCCTCGAGCCTGGATGAGGCCGGCAAGGTCGCCACCGACTCGTCGAACAATGTTTACGTTGCCGGGTACAGTGAAGGGGACGGAACCGGCGAGGACTATGGGGTGGTCAAGTACAATACGAACGGTACGTTTCAGTGGGTCTACCGATATGACAACGGAGGCGACGACAAGGCAACGGACATTGGGGTGGACGCAGACAACCTTTATGTCACAGGCTACAGCGATGGGACCGGGGACGACTATCTCACACTGAAACTCGATCTTTCATCCGGGAGTGCTGTGTGGGGGTCTCCTGCACGTTACAACTACCCGAGCGGTACCCCCTTGTTTCAGGACCGGGCTCTTGCCATTGCGGTTCACTCCTCGGGTTCGATATACGTTACGGGAAATTCCTACAAAGGGGCTAGCCAGAACCACGATTACACCACCATAAAATACCTTTCCGACGGCACTCAGGCATGGACCGCGGACTACAACGGACCGGATTCCGGCCAGGACAAGGCCGTGGACATCGTGATCGACTCCTCCGGCAGTGCCTATGTGACCGGATACAGCTACGGCGGGGCCGGTACCGGGTATGATTACGCAACGGTGAAATACGACAACAGTGGCAACGAGGTCTGGAAGATAAGATACGACGGTCCCGAGAGCGACGGCGACATCGCCTATGCCATGGCCATAGACGGAGCGCGGAATCTGTACGTCACAGGCGTGAGCCAGGGCCTGACGACCGAGGATGCCGCCACGGTCAAGTACAGAACCCTCATCGTTCTGACGCCGATCCTGGGGATCCTGCTGGACTAGCCCCTGATCAAAACCCGACCACCGCCCTCCAGGAATTTCTGCCCTGATTCCGCAAAAGCCCTCATCCGGCAGGTGGCGTTTTCCCGCCGGAGATCACCAGATCGATCTTCCCTGTCGCGATCTCAGTCAGAGGGACGACAGCCACACGTTTCGCAAGCTCATAGCGCTGATCGCCCGGGTAGAAGACCGTCAGACGTTTGAGATTGAGGTCCTCCATGGCGATGCGCATGGAGGGCGAAAGGCGAGGAGCATCCTGGAACTTGATCTCCACACCATAGCGCCGTCCTCTCTTGAGCAGAAGGAGGTCCAGCTCAGCGCCGGTATGGGTGGCCCAGAAGTACGAAGCGTCGGGTCGTACGCTCTTCAGCACCTCCTCGATTACGTAGCCCTCGAACGAGGCACCCTCTTTTGGGTGGGAGAGGATCTCTCTATCCGTGCGAATCCCCAGGAGAGTATGAA
>CAZSUQ010000889.1:0-2543 GCA_964609935.1 uncultured Thermodesulfobacteriota bacterium
TGCAGCCCCTCCGTGTTCTGAACGGAACCGAAGAACGTATGCGTTGAAAGAAAAGAAGGAGTTGCATGGATGAGCATTGAACCGGAAAAGAAAAGGGAACTCGTTGAATCGTACAAGCTCCACGACAAAGACACAGGATCTCCTGATGTTCAGATCGCTCTCTTGACCGAGCGGATCGTGAACCTCACCGAACACTTCAAACAACACAAGAAGGATTACCACTCGCGCCGGGGGCTGATCCACCTGGTCAATCAACGCAGGAAACTGCAACGTTACCTGCAGAGGGAGAACCCGGGTCGCTACCAGAAGCTGATTGAGCGGCTGGGGCTGAGGAAATAGGTCGTCCTTTTTGCATCGGTTCAAGAACCAAGACATGCGCATCGGCCCATCGGATCACAAGAGAAGGATCGAGGGCCGTTCTGGGAAAGATCGAGGTCGCTGATGATCAACGTGAGCAGGTTGACAAACGGGATGCGTGTCCTGACAGAGCGCATTCCCCATTCCCTCTCCGTTTCCACCGGCATATGGATCCTTCGCGGGTCCCGAAACGAACTCGAGGAATCGAGCGGAGTTACACACTTTGTGGAGCACATGTGCTTTAAAGGCACCGAGAAACGCACCGCTCTGGATATTTCTCGGGAAATCGAGTCCGTAGGGGGGACCCTGAATGCCTTTACCGGCAAGGAACTCACCTGCCTGTATGCCCGGGTTCTGCACGAACATCTTCCTCTCGCCCTTGATCTGCTCTCCGATATGCTTCTTCATTCGACCTATCCGGAGGAGGAAATTGAAAAAGAGAGGCAAGTGATCCTCCAGGAGATCAATATGATCGAGGATTCCCCGGAGGAATTCGTACATGAACTCTTCTCCGGTGCCTACTGGAGAGGGCATCCTCTAGGGCGATCCACGCTCGGAACGACGGACATCGTGGACAACCTGGACAGAACAAACCTGACCGATTACGCAGCGTGCCTGCGAAACCCCTCCCGGGTGATTCTGACCGTCGCTGGACACACGAAACACGAAGACGTGATGGCCTTGGCCGAGAAATATTTCCTGATGCCTTCCACCGTTACCGAGGACCTGTCGCAGGATGAGCCCCAGCCGCATGCCGGGTTGAACCTCCACCGAAAGGAACTGGAGCAGGTGCATATCTGCCTGGGAACCCCGGGCTATGCCTTTTCGCATCCCCGGCGCTATGCCTACCATGTTCTGAATACCCTGCTCGGCGGTGGGATGAGTTCCCGCCTCTTTCAGGAGATACGGGAGAATCGAGGCCTTGCTTACTCGGTCTACTCCTTCCAGTCCGCCTACGTGGATTCAGGGTTGCTGGGGATCTATGTGGGCTCGTCTCCGGAGAACTTGTACCAGGTGATCGATCTGCTTGTGAACATCCTCTCCGAGTTGAAGCAGAAGGAGGTCTCCAGGGAAGACCTGTCCATTGCCAAGGAGCAGTTGAAGGGCAATCTCCTGTTGAGCACCGAGAGCACGAGCAACCGTATGAGCAAGCTGGCCATGAACGAGATCTACTTTGGAAAGCAGCTTGAAATTGAGGACGCCATCAAGAGGATCGACAAGGTCACGGCGAAGGATGTGATGGAAATCTCAGAGGATCTGTTCCAGAACGAACATCTGCATATCACCATTCTCGGAGATGCGGAGAGCGAAGCCTTGAGCGAGGTCCGTCTCGATCTTTGAGTCCGGTTTTCCAAAGGGGAGCTGATTTCATGATTCCACGTTATGCGCGCCCGGAAATGACCCGGATCTGGGAAGCGGAAAACAAGTTCCAAATCTGGCTTCGGATCGAGGTTCTGGCCTGTGAAGCCTATCAAAAACTCGGCCGCATCCCGGAGGACTCCCTGAGGATCATTCAAGAAAAAGCGGCCTTCTCCATCGAACGAATCGATGAACTGGAGAGAATTACGCGTCATGATGTCATTGCCTTCCTGACAGCAGTGGGAGAGAACGTGGGGGAGGACGCACGCTTCATCCACATGGGGATGACCTCATCCGATGTGCTGGATACGGCGCTGGCCGTCCAGCTGACGCAGGCTTCCGACCTGCTGTTGAGTGGTGTGGATGCGGTGATGGAAGTCATCAAGGAGAAGGCTCTTCAGCACAAGAATACCATCATGATGGGACGCACGCACGGAATCCATGCAGAGCCGGTCACCTTCGGGACAAAAATGGCTGTGTGGTATGAGGAGATGAAGCGGAACCGCAGACGCCTGGAGGAGGCAAGAAAAGCCGTTGCCGTTGGGAAGGTCTCCGGTGCCGTGGGGAGCTATGCAACCATTCCCCCGGAAGTAGAGGAGCATGTGTGCGTGCAACTGGGACTGGAGCCATCACCGGTTTCCACCCAGATCGTGCAGCGAGACCGGCACGCGGCGTTCTTTTCAGCCCTGGCCATTCTTGCCTCCTCTTTGGAATCCTTTGCCCTGGAGATACGGCACCTCCAGCGAACAGAGGTTCGTGAAGCGGAAGAGTTCTTTGCGAAAGGGCAGAAGGGATCCTCGGCCATGCCCCACAAACGCAATCCCATC
>CAZSUQ010000890.1:0-2540 GCA_964609935.1 uncultured Thermodesulfobacteriota bacterium
GCCTTTCGAAGGCTGTCCGGCTCCAGGACGTTGCCCTCCACGTGCTCCACGTCCAGCCCATCCAGGTTCTGCAGGTTTTTCCCGGGGACGACCAGGGCGCGCACCTGGACCCCTTCCTTCAGCAGTTCCCGCACAACGTTCGAACCGATAAATCCTGCCGCTCCGGTGACCAGTGCCTTTTTCATCTCGTCGTACCCTCCCTTTTTGTTGCTCCTGACCCTTTTTTAGCAGACATCTCGGATCCACTGCAACGACGTCTCAAATGCGAACGCCGAAGAAGTTCAGCTTTTGCTCGAAACGCAAAACAAGCCGTGGATCTCCCGGCTCTATGCAGGTTGCGAACAGCTTGAAACACAAAGCATGCCACCGGACCTTCCGGCTTCACGCAGGCTCGTACAGGTGGCAGGCCACGGTGCGGTGCGGTCCCATCGTTCGCAGGGCAGGGAACTCCCTGCGGCAGATTTCCATCTGAGAGGGACACCGGGGATGAAAGTGGCAGCCCGGCGGAGGAGAGAGTGCAGAGGGCACGTCCCCAGCGATGTGTCCCTGCGAATTCCTTTTTTCCGGATTCGTTGAGGGGATGGCGGACAGGAGGATCTTGGTATAGGGGTGAAGCGGGTCCATATACAGGGGCGCGCTTGCCGCCGTCTCAACGATTCTGCCAAGGTACATCACGGCAACACGGTCACTGATATGCTCCACCACCCGCAGGTCGTGGGAAATGAACAGGTAGGTCAGCCCGAAGGTCTGCTGCAGTTTCGACAAGAGGTTGATGATCTGTGCCTGGATGGACACATCCAGTGCGGATACCGGTTCGTCTGCCACGATGAGTTTTGGCATCAATGCAAGGGCACGGGCAATCCCGATACGCTGACGCTGCCCTCCACTGAACTCATGGGGGTACTTTGCCGCTGCATCGGGCTGAAGCCCCACTACGTCCATGAGCTCGGCGACCCGCTGCTTCCTCTCTTGCCTGGTTCCGATGCGGTGAACCCGAAGCCCTTCCTCGATGGAGGCACCCGCCCTCATCCTGGGGTTCAGCGAAGCGTAGGGATCCTGAAAGATCATCTGAACCCGGCGCCGCAAACGACGGAGAGACTCGCCGGACAAGCCGGTCATGTCCTCGCCGTCGAAATGAATACTCCCTGCCGTGGGCTCCACGAGCCTGGTCAGCGTTCGTCCCAGGGTGGTTTTCCCGCACCCGCTCTCTCCAACCAGCCCCAGGGTCTCGCCGTGCCTGATGGACAAGCTCACCCCGTCCACGGCCCGCAGCACAAGGGATCCTCCATCAAAGATCCCCGTCCCTACGTGGAAGTATTTTTTCAGGTCCCTGACCTCGAGCAGGGCTCCATTGTCAGATTTCTTTTGATTCACGATCCTTCCGTTCTCTCCCCTGCTTCCTGTTCGGCAGGCAATTCATCGAACCTCCAGCATGCGGACATCCGCTCAGGACCGCCTGGGTCCTCGAACTTCTGAAGGGGTGCTTCCTCTTCGCGACAACGTGTGATCGCCCATCCGCATCGCTCCTGGAAACGGCAACCCTGTGGAAGGTTCAAAGGGTTCGGGACGGTTCCCGGAATCACCCGCAAAGGTTGCGCCTTCCGGGAGGCGGTCCGGGGCCCGGGCACCGAATCCAGGAGACCGATGGTGTAAGGGTGCCGGGGCCTTTTGAACAGGGCCCGAACAGGGGCCTTCTCCACGATGCGGCCTGCGTACATGATGGCCACGTCATCCGCGGCCTGGGCCACCACGCCCAGGTCATGCGTGATGAAGAGGACGGCCATCCCCAGTTCTTCCTGGAGCCTTGCCAGAAGTTCCAGGATCTGGGCCTGAATGGTCACGTCCAGCGCAGTGGTGGGTTCGTCCGCAATGAGGAGGTCGGGCCGACAGCTCAGTGCCATGGCGATCATGGCGCGCTGTCTCATCCCTCCGCTGAGCCGGCTCGGATAGTCCCTTGCACGTTTCTCCGGGGAAGGGAGCCCCACGATGGAGAGCATCTTCACCGCTCGTTTCCAGGACTCCTTCCTCGAGTGTTTCTGATGGAGGCGGATGGCCTCTGCAACCTGGTCACCTATGGTGAAAACGGGATTCAGTGACGACATGGGTTCCTGGAAGATCATGGAGATACTGTTGCCTCGAACGAGGCGCATCTCCTTTTCCGGCAACTGCAGGAGGTCCTTGCCCTGGAAGAGGATCCGCCCTTTCAGGATTCGGCCCGGAGGGGACGGAATCAGCCTGAGGATGCTCAGGCCGGTGACCGTCTTGCCGCATCCGGATTCGCCTACGAGGCAGAGGGTTTTCCCTTTTTCCAGATCGAGGTGAATACCATCTGCGGCACAGGCCCATCCCCGGACTGTCTGAAAGCCGGTCCGGAGGTCGCGGATCTCGAGCAGAGGTTGTACGGCACTCAAAGGATCCCTCCCTGATGTCTCCATATCCGAAGGGTTTCCCATGATGATAGCGTATTCACCAGACACCCGTAAACAGCGGTGAACCGGACGAGTCCCAAAACAATCAATTATTCCTACTGCGGCTGTCGA
>CAZSUQ010000891.1:0-2534 GCA_964609935.1 uncultured Thermodesulfobacteriota bacterium
ATCATCGTCACGGCAGGAGGCAAGAACATCGCTCCGCAGAACATCGAGAACCTGCTCAAGCTCAACCGCTTCATCGAGCAGGTCTGTGTGATCGGTGACAAGAAAAAATACCTGACCGCCCTGATCGTGCCGAGCTTTTCCGAGGTGGAGGCGTTTGCCGGGGAGAACGGAATCCCCACCGACGACGCGAAGCGGCTCATCCAGGACAACCGGATCAAACAGCTCTTCCAGGAGGCCGTGGACGAAGTGAACGCGCACCTTGCACGATACGAAACCATCAAGAAGTTCGAGGTCCTTCCCGTAGAGTTCACACAGGAAACCGGGGAATTGACACCGACCCTGAAGGTGAAGCGCAAGGTTGTCTCCGAAAAGTACAAAACACAGATCGAAGACCTGTACCTGGAAAAATGATTCGGACATGAAGGAGATTCCCCTGACCGGCAGCCTGAGGTTCACAACCCGTCAATGGGAAGGGACTCCCCGGATGGGCGGTTCATTCTTCCATCGATTGTCTCTTGTCTTCCTGGTGGTCTTTTCGGTACTCGCCTGCCCCGTCTCCGTCGTCCACGCAAGCTTCTTCGACACCTTTGGCGTGGACGCCCGCGGCATGGCCCTCGGCGGGGCCATGACGGCCGCTTCCGAGGGGTGGGCCTCCGTGCATTACAACCCTGCGGCGCTCGCCCTTTCCAGGGACATCGAGTTCTCTTTCGGCTTCTCCTACACCCTGCCCTACCTGGAAACGGCCTATGAGAACGGCCCGGAAGACGACCTCCGCCAGTTTCCCCGCCGTGACGGAGGCCTGGATTCGATTGCAGGCCCCTCCTTTGGTCTTGTTCTGCCTGTTGAACGGTGCACGCCCAGGGATCTTCCCGTACCTGTGGCCATAGGCGTCGGACTCTTTGTCCCCCGCCAGACACTGGCAACCATACGCGTGGTCGAGCAGGCCTACCCCTTTGACCTCGTCTTCAACGAACGAAACGCCTCCCTCTGTTTGAACATGGCCGTGTCCACCCGCATCACCCCGGCCCTCTACCTCGGAGTGGGAATGGCCTCCCAGCTGGTTTCAGGGATGGAGATGAACCTTTCCGAGACCGGCAATGAGGATGCCTCGGAGGTCAAGGTCCGGTTCGGCATCCCTTCGTTTCTGGCCGGCCTCCTCTTCCGGCCCTCGGAGCGCATACGGGTCGGTGTGGTTTACCGCCAGAA
Source organism: uncultured Thermodesulfobacteriota bacterium (assembly GCA_964609935.1). Taxonomy (GTDB): domain Bacteria; phylum Desulfobacterota; class DSWW01; order DSWW01; family DSWW01; genus CAYTRL01. The sequence goes on from CAZSUQ010000891.1 coordinate 1,207, forward strand.
GAACGAGATCCGATCGCAGTGGAACGCATTCGTTCAGACCAGGATCGATATCTTCCCCTTTGGACCGGATCCGGATCTGGGGATCGGTTTCTATCAGGAACAGACCCTTGTGAGACGTTACGTGTCAGGGTTCACCCCGGAAAACATATCCCTGGGTGCCTCTTACAAGCTCACGCAACGGATCAGGATCCTGGCGGAAGTGGGCTGGTACCGCTGGAGCAAGTACAGGGGACCCGTGGAAGCCGGCCTGCTCTTTGAGTTCAACGACATCCTTGTCCCAAGGATCGGTGTCATCTACCGCATTACCCGTGAGCTGGAGGCAAGGTGCGGTTTCTATTACGAGCCCACACCGGTCACGAGCCAGGGAACGGGTTTTTATCCCATTGGAAACGATCGGTACGTGCCTTCACTGGGCCTGGGATACACCTTTGACTGCCCCTGGGGGCTTCTTGCCAAGCCGGTTTCCGCGGATGCCTATTTTCAGTATCATATCTTTCAGGAAAAAGACTTCTTCCGCGCTGTAAGCACCAGCCCCTTTGCCAGGAGCACGAACCTGACCGCCAAGGGCTCTGTGTTCAACGTGGGCATGTCCTTAACCTTCCGTTTCTGATCTCCACGGAGGAGGAGTACAAAAAGATGCACATTCAAAAGGGTCTTGCCAGCCAAAGCACGTGGGTTCTCTTTATCCTGATCGGCTGTCTTGCCGTAGCCGGGCCGTTGCTCAGCACGGGCTGCGGTGACGAGGAAGGAGAGACGATCGTCATCAACCTTCAGCCCTGGGGCCTTGGTTTCGATTCCACGAACCAGCTCTACCTCTCGGAGAGGGCCTTTTATGTCTCCGTGTTGAAATTCACCAACTCCGGCGTGCAGTACAACCTGACGGGATTGATTCTGCCTCCCTATGCCGGTGGATTTTCCCCCTGGGGTGTGGAAGTCGCCACCGGAACCTCGGATGACTTCCTGTTCCTCACGGATGTGAGCGGTGCCAATGACCATCCCCGCCTGCTGGCCGTCACGGAATTCGGAGGAGAAACCGGCCTGGACAGCCTTCTGGAGGCGCAGACCGAAGGCCCGGCGGGAGATGAATTCACCGACCTGCGCGGTGTGGCGAGCCTTGCACTGGGTGGGGACCTCTTTCGCGTCTTTGTTGCGGACGGAAGCCGTGTGCTTGCTTTTCGGTACGATGCAACCGCAAAAGCACCCACCTTTACCTTTGAGGAAGAAATCGCGCCCAATGGGCCATGCACCGCCTTTATCGAGCCCTACGGACTGGCCGTGGACCCTGCGGACCCTGCGCTTTATGTGGTGGATATGGAGAGGAAGTCCCT
>CAZSUQ010000892.1:0-2529 GCA_964609935.1 uncultured Thermodesulfobacteriota bacterium
CCCCGTTGTAAACGTTCTTCTCGTAATTGTTGCGGATCTGCATGACCTTGTCGTTCTTCCGGTACACGTTTCCGGCCCGTTTCAGTGCCTGCCCGGAGGCGTTGAGCGTCTGCTGGAGAAGCGTGTTCAGGTTTTCCGCTCCGGCCGCACCGCGATGCATGGGTACGATGACCTGCACCTCGCCCAGGGGATCGAATCCGAACCGGGACGGGATGCGGTTCATGTAGAGATCCAGAACGATCGAGGCCACCCGTTCCGGATCCTCCTCCTGGATGAAGAAGAAATCAGGGTTGTCCTTTTCCGTCAGGTCCTGGATGACCGGGCTTTTGCCCATCAGGATGTTGTGGGCATTGGTGATGATGAGGCTCTCCTGCGCCTGGCGGAAGATGTGGTTGAGCCGGACGACACCGATTCGTTCGCACTCGATCAGATCCGCCAGGACCCTTCCCGGCCCCACGGACGGGAGCTGGTCCACGTCTCCGATGAGCACGAAGGAGCCGTTCTTTGGAAGCGCCTTCACCAGGTGGTAGAAGAGTACGCCGTCGATCATGGAGGCCTCGTCCACGATGAGAAGATCGGCCTCCAGCGGGTTCTTTTCCCCCCGTACGAAGCCCCCTTTTTGAAAGCTGAACTCCAGAAGCCGGTGCAGGGTCTTTGCCGGTTCACCGGTGACCTCCTGGAGCCGCTTGGCCGCCCTGCCCGTGGGTGCGCCCAGAAGGCAGCGGAATCCCAGGGAGCGGTGAAGAGACACGAGCGCCTTCACGAGCGTGGTCTTTCCGGTGCCCGGGCCGCCCGTGATGATCAGGCTCTTTTCCTTGAGCACCCTTTCAATGGCCTGCTTCTGCTCCGGGGCAAAGGTCATGCCCAGCTTGGTTTCCACGTCCTTCACCGCCTGTTTGGCATCGAGCAGGGAGGCGCGTGGCGGGAGATTGACAAAGTCGCTCAGATAACCTGCGGCACCCTTGTCCGCTGTGTGCAGGGCAGGGAGGTAGACCGCCTTCTTGTTCTCCTCGAAGGATTCCACGTCGTCGTTGAGATCCTCCACCACGATGTGCCGGCTCGTGAACAGGTCGGCCAGTGCCTTTTGAAGGATCTCCGTGTCCTCGATCTCCAGGATCTCTTTGCCCCTGTGCAGGAGCATTTCATAGGGGAGGAAGAGGTGGCCTTCCGAAGCCGCCTCCTGCAACACAAAGAGGATGCCTGCCTCCGCCCTTCTTTCCGAGTCGACTGCAACGCCCATGGAGCGGGCGATCTTGTCCGCGGTCTTGAAGCCGATCCCGAAGACATCGGATGCGAGACGGTACGGGTTCTCCTCCAGCATGGGTATGGATTTCTCACGGTACTGCTTGTAGATCTTGGTGGCCAGGGCCGGTCCGATGCCGTATTCCTGCAGAAAGAGCATGATCCTGCGGATTTCGCTCTGTGCCTGCCAGGCGGCCCGGATCTTGGAAATCCTCTGTGGCCCGAACCCCTCCACCTCGGCCAGACGTTCGGGTTCGCTCTCAATGACCTTGAGCGTTTCCTCGCCGAAACGATCGATGATTCGCTGGGCCATGGCCGGGCCGATCCCCTTGATCAACCCGCTGGAAAGATAGCGGTGGATCCCGTCCAGGGAGGCCGGGGTCATCACGGTGTAGCTGTCCACGCGAAACTGCCTGCCGAACCGTTTGTGCTGGGTCCACTGGCCGCGGAGTTGCAGGTTGACACCGGGGTTTACGGAGAAGAGATTTCCTACGATGGTGGTTGGACGGGAATGGCCCGTTCGGAGGATACGGGCCACCGTAAAGCCGTCCTCTTCGCTGGTGTAGACGATGTGGGTGAGTTCCCCTTCGATCTGGGCGGGGGATTCGGTTCCAGGCAATGTTCCCTCACAGTCCGATGAAGGGCGCCCGAGACGATCTCAAGAGCCTCCGATCTCGATCTTTTCCTGGGAGGGGTTCAGGGCATCGTTCTTGGCCTTTTCCTCCTGCTCCATCTTCTCGTAGGGGCATCCCCCCGGAGGCGGTCCGTCACCCCAGGAAGGCTGCTGCTTGGGGACGAACTGGACATTGCCCATCTGTTTCAGCTCGTTCAGGGTTTCCGTGTAGGTGCGCTCAACACTCGAGGAAAAGGCGGACATGACCTTGCGCGTTTTACGGCTTCCGCACTTCTTGCATTTCCTTTTTCGCCAGTGCCATTCGTCCACTTTCTCGAAGTAGGAGCTCACTTCACCGCACTTGGCACACTGATATTCATAGATAGGCAAGGTCGTTTCCTCCAGCAGGTCCTTCCGGCATTTTTGCGTCGCACCGTACGTTTTGGGTGACGCGGTAATTGATATGGATCCTGTGTTTTTTCTTTTGTGATTCCATTTCAAGCGTGCAGGTTTCGCTGAATTTCGCCGAACATCCTCTACTCCCTGTATGGTAGAATGGAAGCCGACATTCGTCAACGGCGCTCATCCGACTCTTGCGTGAACCTTGGCCGGAAGAGCATCTGAAGACTTGATGCCATTGACGAGTACAGGAAGCTGGGGGGGGGGGGGAGATT
>CAZSUQ010000893.1:0-2524 GCA_964609935.1 uncultured Thermodesulfobacteriota bacterium
GTGCCAATCATTGACTTTGACGGCCTCTTCACTCCCTGGGATGCAGGCGATCCTTCTTCCCCAGGCAGTGGGCCTCTTTACTCCTGGGTGAACTTCGACGAAATCGGAAACGCCGGGAATCCTGACGATCAGGATCCCCCTGTAGGTTTACCTTATACAACGAAGACAGAGGAGGTGACGGACATCCAGGATTTCGCCCGTATGTGTCACCGGGGCCCTTCCAATTTTGCCGAGTGGTATTTCCCGGCACGGCTCCCGATGGATATGCGGGCAGCTGCCGCGCAGTTCGATACCAGCAGCTATGGGCTTCACTACTCCCACGAGATTCCAGGTGATTTTCCGATCAAGGAGTTCCTGACGAATAATCATCCGAATCCTGATCCGAATCTGTCGGGTTACAACCACGTGGATGTTGTCATGGCGGCGGTGGACCGGCCCGAACGCAGACCGAATGAGGTCTTCGTACGCTTGATGGAGTTCGTGTTCGACCACAGTAACGGGACTGTGATTCCTCTGGATTGATTATCGTTAATAGTTATATGCCGGAGGAAAATCTTGTTTGATTGGGTTTTTGAATAGTGTTTCTAGGGCTACATATTCTGAAAGTGAAAAAAAAAGGGGTGCAGGTCACTATGGCAGAGAAGAAACGTGATTCCAAGACTTTACTTCAAGCGACCGGCATCAGTCGAAGAACCTTTTTGACCGGTGCAGGAGCCACAGGGATAGCCGCGTTGGGCCTGCCCGTCTTGTTCAGCGGATGTTCCGATGATCCACAGCTCGCCGAATTCATCCAGCTTGACGATATTGAACTCAATGAAATCAATCTTCTTTATCGTCGTCTCATTCCTGCGGATAAAGAGCTTGATTCCGAGTGGCTGGCGTCTTTGAGCACGCGCGGGCACCCTCTTGATCGTGGCATCAAAGCGAACTCTGCCGACGGGGATCTTGATTATATCGGCATGCCTGTCGGAGGCATTGCATGCGGAACCGTCTACCTTTCCGGAGACGGGCGGTTGTTTCTGTGGGACTATTATGGCGAGCGAAGAAAGCAAGAACTTACCTCTCCCGGCCCGTCTCCCGGCGTCGTATTTAAAAAGGTCGACACCTCCGAGGTGCTCTGCTACCCAGCAGGCGAAACGGACCCAACAGGAGGCGCGAACTTCCTTAGACCGCCTACGCCGGATACCTTCCCAAATCGTTTCCGCCAAGCGTTCTCATTGGAGCATGGGGGCGTCGAGTACGGTCTTGATCGACACCACTGGCAAGATGTTATTTTTACAAGCATGTGGCCTGTGGGACGCGTGACCTACCAAGACAGTCACATACCTCTGCGAGTAGAACTCAGCGCCTATTCACCCTTTGCCCCGTTGGAACTCGATGACTCATCGTTGCCGGTCACAGTCGTCGAGATCGCTGTGGAGAATGTCTCGGATGATCCACAGGAGATAAAGGGGACAGATCTGTTTTTATTAAAAGAAATGAATCCATCCCCTCTTTTTTTGTTTGATCCTGTCGCTGTGAGATCCGTTTCTCCGTGTCTTTCTCGAAGGAACAATTAGAGATTCGCGGCCCGGCGATGTCTTGTCGCTTGCTCATACCCATAACCCAACCTGATCAGTTCCGGTTCAGAAAATGCCCTGCCAACTAGTTGAACGCCGATGGGTACGCCATCAGGAGTAAATCCCGCCGGCAACATCAAGCATGGCAAGCCCAGACTGGAACCTAATTGTCCCGAAATATGACCTTCGTCAAAATCAGGAAAAATCCGCAACTCGGGGAAGACCACCTTAAATAAGCCTGAAAGCAACAAGGCTTCAATAGGGTATCCACCATCCGTTGCCCTTGCCATCGGCTTGCTCCAGCTTGGAACGAAAATCGCATCCAGCCGCAATCGTTTACCTGATAGCGTTTTCTCACCATCCATGTACCATGCAAATTCCTGCTGCGCATAGAGTTGATACTGGTTAAATTCCTTTTCAGCATCGGAATCATACTCTCCTGTAACCATAGCCAGTAATGAGGTTATAGAGAAACTGCGCATCAAGAAAGAATCTTTACGGAAAAAGGAATCAAGATTTTCGAATACAAATTGCGCCGGTGAAAGCTGTGTAATCTGCTGATCAGCTAGGTACCTCTCCCATCGGTCGCGCGCCTTATTGACACTTTCGATTCCGTTGAAGTCATCTACCAGATCAAGAAGAATCTGATCCTCAGGTGTCATTACGTCCAACCTGACCAATTGAGCACCTGCGTCTTCGAATTCCTCGAGCACCTGTTTTGATACCGAAATAGCCTGCGCCATATCTTCATCCACCTTGTTCGCGGGAATCTCGATGAGGTTGCTTACATACCCAATGACAGCGCCGTTCAAGCCATCTTTGTCGAGGAAAGCGCTGTATCCCTCTGGCGGGATTTGGCCTCTAGACCGCCCGGTTATCGGATCCTGAACATCCGGTCCGGCAATGATATCTAGTGTAGTGTTTCATAAATATCTGTACATATAGACGGATTTATAGTATCATGC
>CAZSUQ010000894.1:0-2518 GCA_964609935.1 uncultured Thermodesulfobacteriota bacterium
TGGCGAGGTTGTTGATGAGCTCGATGTTGCCCCGCGGGGCATAACCGAATTTATGCATTTTTGCAGGATTGGCCATGCTGGCATAGAATTCGAAGACATCCTCGGCCGGGCATTCGAAGTCGTTGGTTGCAGAAAACAGGGAGGAAACAATGGCATGGTTGGCCTGGATGATCTGCGGATCATCCGTGTATTTCTCCATCCAGTCCCGGTAAGAGATGGTGCCTCTCATCGACTTCCGTTCGAGTTTGTTTTCTTCACTCCGGAACAGATTCAGGAAGCCCCGCCATGCAATCTTCAGCATGGCCTTGAAGATCATCATCTGATGGAAAAACCCGAACTTGTAGTGGCGCCAGCGCAGCTTCCGTATGGCTGCCCACAGGGTCTTGCCGAATCCCTTGCCCAGTAGAGGGTAGATCTCGTCACCTATCTTCCAGGATATGTCGGTGCAGTCCGCGATCTCGAATTTGGCACCGGTTACCTGGAACGTTTTCTCCAGCTCCGTCCCGCGCACGATGATCAACGCGCCTGTAGGACACTTGAATCCTCCGAGTTCCTGGGTCGAGAACCGGCCGCCGAGACGGTCCGACTTCTCGGCTACCAGAACCTTGTACCCGTAATGGGCCAGCAACGCGCCGGCAGAAATTCCGCCCATGCCTGATCCAATGACAACACAATCAACTTTTTTCTTTTCCATCTCTTCTCCCCTTTCTGAATCCTCGTCGGAACCATGGGAACCTGTCATCCGTTTTCCCGCTTGGTGCCTGCCATGATAGTGGCCAGGCGTAACATCCTGCCGTTCAGGGCAATCCCGTCATGGGGACAGAATTCCTGGCAACAATAGCATTTGATACACGTGGTCTTATCGATCACCGGAAACTCTCCCTCCTGATGGGTGCAGGAGTTCACCGGGCAGTGGGATGCGCAAATCCCGCATTTCTTACACTGATCTTCTTTGATCCTGGGCAGACAGCTGATGAAGGGCGACATGGTGCGGCTGAAAATGGTGTAAGCACCGAACGTGAAGGGCGGCTTGAACTTCATGACCCTGGGGACGGCCCCCTCGATCCTGATCGAGTCCGGGTCTCCCGACCAGAGCCCCCGGTCTTTCCCGACCTCCAGGGTCTTGATCCTCTTCATCGCGTAGCCGGTGATCTTTGCGCAGACCGCATCCATGGCAAACCCGTTCGTGCTGGCGATGACCTTGCCCACATCACGCGGGGTCCCGTTTGTGGGACCGTTTCCCTCCATACAGACCACGGCATCCATGATGTTCAGGTCCGGCGCCCGGGAGGAGAACACGTCCACCAGGATCTCGGCAAACACCCGCGGGTTTTTTCCCAGTACGTGAAGCCGGGACTTCTCCCCGCCCACGCACATGCCGTAGAGGTTCTTCACGGCCCCTGTCATGAAGGAGTGAGAATGCCCTTTGAGTTTAGGGAGGTTGATGAAGTAGTCGCACTCGAAGAATTCGGAGGAGATATTCACCTGATCGAGGTGCTGCGAGCCGATCTCCATCTGTCGCGGCCGTTCCATCATGTTTACATAGCAATCGCCGGCCGCATCCAGGATCCCGGTCTTCCGGGCACACCGCTCGTTGATGCCGAAGGCCGTGGCGCCGGGGTTGTCCCCCACCATGACCCGTTTCGCGTTCCGCCTCCGGAGCGCCTTCACCACGGCCCGGATCAGGGACGGGTGTGTAGTGACCGCTTTTTCCACCTTGCACGGGGCCGCCATGTTCGGCTTCACGAGCACGGTCTTGCCGCTGAAATCCACGGGCTCACCTTCGAGGATACGCTCCACGGCTGTATCCATGGAAGGTTCCGAGTACTCGGCATCCAGGATCCGGACTTCCTCGTTCGCGGCCATCCTATTCTCCTTCTTCCCGGGCTCCCAGGGCGTTGAGGATGAACTGCTTCGTGGCCTTCTTCATTCCCCCCAGGTCCGCTTTCGGCCCGAACAGATGCAGCTGCACCTTGATGCCGTCGATAACGGCAATGATCTGTGTCGCCGCAAAGGCCGGGGAGTCCACCTGGAAAACGCCCTGCCTCCTGCCGTCCCTGATGAGATCGGAAAGCCACTTGAGGGAGCGCTGGTAATACCTCTCCAGCATGCTGCGCAGCTCCTCGTTGCGGGTGACATGATCCCACAGATCGATAAACCCCCGGCAGGAGCCCGGGTCCTTTGCCAGTTCGGCAAAGTACCCGTCCACGAAATCCATCATCACCTGCCTGGGGTCCGCATCCGGCGTTCCCGAGAGTGTTGCCTTTGAGACCCGGGTGACAAACTGCCTGAAAATTTCAACGAGAATCTGTTCTTTGGACGAAAAATAATAATGTACGCTCCCCAGGCTGACCCCTGCCTCTCTGGCCACGTGGCGGATGTTGAGCCCCTTGAGCCCATGCTCTCTCAGGCAATTCTGCGCTGCGTCCAGAATCAGTTCCCGTTTGTCGTCGGCGGTGTTCCAGCCCATTTCCGTTTCGCTCCTTTCTGAACTAGCGTCCAAGTTGGACATATGTCC
>CAZSUQ010000895.1:0-2517 GCA_964609935.1 uncultured Thermodesulfobacteriota bacterium
GCCCCTTATTGTCAATGGAATGTAAATTCCCGCTAACTCTATTATACCACTTTTTCCCCCTTTTTCCCTCTGATTCGGTCACCACTGGGCCGCCCAGACCCTGTTCTTGCCGGCCTTCTTTGCTTCGTACATCGCTCCGTTCGCCTTCGTCATCATCTCTCCCAGGGTCACATCCCGCTCACCATCAGGTACGACAGCCATCCCCACACTGATAGTGACCAACAGTTTCTTATCATCGGTCAACGGGGTCTCAGCAACACTATTGCGCAGGCGCTCCGCCATGAAATTCACTTCGTGAGGGAGGTCCGCTAGCACGGCGAGGTCGAACTCCTCCCCGCCTGTGCGGCCGAGCACATCGGTCTCACGAATACGCTCGGTGATATATTCCGCAAGCCCGCGCAGCACCATGTCGCCCACCGCGTGGCCGTAATGGGCGTTGATGGACTTCAGATTGTCGATGTCGATCCGAAGCAGAGAAAAGGAGGTCTTATAGCGAAGGGCATGTTTCAGGTACATATCGGCACGCTGCATAAAAGAGCGGCGGTTCAGAACCCCTGTCAGCGGGTCGAGGTGGGAGAGCTTACGGGTCTCATTGTCCTTTTCCCAGAGCTGGCGGGTCGCCTCTGCCAGGTAGTATACCGAAGATGTAGTGGAAGAGAATTTTTTGATCATATCCATGACCTGATTCAGGTGTTCACCGTACTCAATGGAGGGCCCCATGAACCCGGGGAGGTCCTGACCGATATCGCGGATCTCCATCATCGCTTCATGAAGGAGGAAGTACTCGATCATTACAATCGATTCGAGAATCCCCTCAGTTGTGTAGGGAGGCTCTTGAATGGCCTGGTCCAGAGCAATGACCCGCTCCATGATTACCGTAAGCATGGAACGAATCTTTTCTAGCTCATGCTGGACGAAACCGAATGTAGAGGCCTCGAGCCGATCTTGAAGAGAGGACCAGAAATCCACATGCTTCCTTTCTTCCTTTGCAATATGATCGAGCACCTCCTGAAGCTCGGGAAGATCGGTGCACCCCTTTGCGAACTTTTCGTAGATCCGGGCCGCACGGCCATCGATCTCTTGGCAGATCTTCAGAATGGGTTGCAGTGGCATGAAAAGACCTCCTTTCGTGCTTTTACTTAGCGCTGACCGCCGTTGTTTCTAATCTGTGCCTTTAAGCAAATCAAGAAGGATCTCAAAGGCCGCGCACGGTGTGCCGATCTCCCAGCGATCGAGGACCTCGGGGTGAATCTCGCCGATGAGGCCCACGGCTCTGTCGCCCACGACGATCTCACCTGCGCGCCCGGTAATGAATGTCGGGTGCTCGATGGGCCGGAGCCTTCCTTCCACATTCAGGTAGTACACAAGGAGATCCAGTGTGCTGTGGATCTCTGAAAAGCTCGCCTCGGCGCCTGCCAGCAGTGCTGCAAGATTGGTTCGAGTCACGCACCCCGAGGGGTCCTCATGGGCCAGCAGGGCCACCTCTCCCACCTCGAAGAGACGGTGGGGATAGAGGGCTGTTCCGCTCGCGCTCTCCACGCCGAGCAGGGAGGGGAGCACAGAGTTCCGGAGCACAGCATAGCTCTCGGACAGTGCGTTTTCCACCTCCACAAGTCGGCTGTCAGAGGGCAGGCACATCTTCCCCACTACATCTGCCCGGCCGGTGAGCACGCTGGATACGATCTCCTCAAAGCCGAATCCGATCATCCGGTCCCGGGCAGTATCGGCCAGCGAGGTAGATCTGGCCAGCTTACCCACGGTGAACTCGTCCGGCATCACAGCCTCGAAGCTGCCATAGCCGCGGCTGATCGCGAAGTCCTCGATCACATCGACCGGATGCATATAGTCATTGCGAAAGGCCGGGGCGGCCACGGAAAGCAGGTCCGACCCGTCGCGCTCGACCCTGCACCCATAGGCTGCCAGCGCAGAGGTGATCTCTTCGGCCCCCACCTCCTCTCCGAGCTTATGCCCGAAGTCGTCCCGGTCCATGTGGATCGGATCGGCCAGGGGCCGCGGGACGACCACGGTCCGGCCAAAGGGGGAGTCATAGGGAAATTCAATCTCCACACGCTGGATGGCCGCGCCCCGATCCGCAAAGTTCGCGGCCAGGATGTTGAGGGCGAGCACCAGGGTCTTCAGGTCCGGCCCGGTGGCCTCCACGAAGAGCTCCTCATCGCCGACTTTCACCTCGCCGCTCCACCTGCTGTTGATGATCGGCGGAAACGAGAGCACTCCGCCGGCGCTGTCAACCAGGAAGGGATACCTATCGAAATCGCGCAGCAGGGCCGCATACTCGATCCCCTTTGGGTGCTCGGTGAGGATCCGGTTAAGCGTCATCTCCTCTTCGAATCCAAGGGGGACAAAGGACAGGGTGTCCGGATCGACCGCCCTGTAATGCACCGGGAAGGCAATCTTTGCCGCATTGTAGATACCGATCGCCACCGTGGCCCTGCGACGGCCGAGGTTCTCGGCCAGCTTCTCCTGGGTCTGGATCATCTGTACCAGGACCTCTTCGGT
>CAZSUQ010000896.1:0-2516 GCA_964609935.1 uncultured Thermodesulfobacteriota bacterium
CGAACCAGGTCCCAGCGTGGGACAACGCATTGTTGAAGATCCGGTCTCGTTTCGTTGCGGTAGATGCTGAGGGCCCTCTTGTTTCGCACGTCCTGGAGAAACTTCGGCCACGTGTCTTCCGCCTCGCCCACGAAAACGGAATCCGCGTGATCCAGCGCTTCGCGAGGAAACTGTGAGGCGTGAAACCCGCCTAGCGCCACAACCTTTCCGCGTTCACGAAAGGCGTCGGCGATCTGGTAGGCCCGGGGCGCGGCACTCGTGATGTAGGAGATCCCCACCACGTCCACCTCTTCCCCAAAGTCAACGGGTTCGAGGTTCTCGTCCGTGATGCGAACGTCGAGTTCCGGCGGCGTCAGGGCCGCAAGGGTCGGCAGGGCAAGCGGGATGCATCCGGACCCTTCAACTCCTTTCAGGATCCTGGTGATGAACCGGAATTCCAGAGGGCTCGGATTCTCGGCACTGTCCTTGGGCAGGATCAACCGGATGCGCATGCAGGGTTCCTCGATGACGGGAAGGATCTGAAAGGATTATGCTAGCACGCGTATCATCCTGATGCACATGCCCTCACGGTGCGGCAGCGACAAGCCAGCGTGATGATCCGGTCCGCATCCTCCTCTGCCCATGCCTCCACGTCAGATACGCTAAATCTTCCAAGTGTGGCCGTGCCCGTCTTGTCGAGGACCAGGGCCTCTTCTTTTTACCGAAAATCCACGACGCCAGGTGAATTCTCCCGATTTGTTCCTAAGGTTCTTCCCCATGGCTCCTGGGGGATTTATCTATTCCGTGAAAATTGACGATAAGGAATAGTAGAGGAAAACCACAAAGCAAAGGTTTCAGCATGTACGGCCACGAAAAACCCTTTGCAGGGTCTTCAATCCACCGCCATCGCAAAATCAAGTGGTGGGTTCTTCTTGGTGTTATCTGCATGTGTATCTCCTCCCTCGCATCCATCGCCTTCATCCTCAAGATCATCGATCTGCTCAGCTGACAGCCACAGAAAAGTCCCGAACCCGCAACGTGGATGAAGCCTTCCGCCATGAGAGGCACAAGCCTGGAATCATCGAATCTTATCTTGAGATACCCCTCTGATCCAATGAAAATCCACGCTTGCTGGAAAAGGCGGTGAAGCCCCCTTTTCCCTTTGCAACAATTGAATTCATGGAGTCATCCAAAGATAATGACTCCGCAGCTTCCGTGCAAAGCCAGCCAAAGGGAGGAAGATATGAGTCCGAGTGAACCCAGGGACCTGTCCCGTCGGGAACTGTTGAAAGGCACCGTAGCAGGCGCGACTGCCCTGGGCCTGGGTCCGGCCCTGCCGTTTCCCCGAAGCTTGGGAGCCATGCCCAACAGGGTCTCCCCACACCCGAACATCAGCGGTCTTCGCGTCGTGGGCGTACACGACCCTGCCATGGCAAAAGAGATCATCCCTGTCTGCCACTGGTCCCTTCAGCAGGACCTGGTAAAGGATGAGGTCGTAGCGGAAAACATGGATCGAATGGCCCTGACGCTCACCGGTGAAAAGCGTATCAGGGACGCCTGGCGAGCCATCTTCCTCAAGCCTCCGAAAAAGAGCTGGTCCGACACCGTCGTGGCAATCAAGTCAAACAACATCGGCCATCAACATACTCGAAGCGCTGTCATGAGGAAGGTCTGTAACGTACTCGTGCACGAGATAAACGTGAAGGGCTCCCATATCCTCATCTACGACGGGATTCATGGAAACAACCTGGACAAGAAGTCTCCGTTCAAAGGATTGCCGAAAGGATGCCGTATCATGAACCAGTGGGGAGGCGTGAATACGCCCGTCCCCATACCCGCCCCGTGGAAGGGCGGCAGGCAGAAGGTCGACTGCCTGAAGAATCTGGCAGAGGGCGATGTGGATATTCTGGTCAACATCGGCCTGTGCAAGGGACACGCGAAACGCTTCGGTGGATTCACCATGACCATGAAAAACCACTTCGGAACCTTTGACCCCAAATGGGGACACAGATTGAATGCCACGGATTATCTTCTTGGCGTCAACAAAACGCCTGAAATCCTCGGTCCGATGGATTCCCGGTCCGGCAACGTCACCTTTCCGAGGCAGCAGCTCTGCCTCATCGATGCACTCTGGGCCAGCGAAGACGGCCCTGTCTGCGATCCATCCTGCCAGCCGAACCGCCTCTTTATGGGCGTTTTCTCACCCGTACTCGACTACCTGGTGGCCACCCGTTTCCGCAAAGAAATCATGGGCTGGTCCATCGACGGGGGGGTGACATCACGCATCCTGAATGCCTTCGGTTATACCAGAGAGGATCTTCCAGGCAACGGACAGATCCTGGATGCAATGAAGGCATGAACAAATGAAGCCGGGCACGGCCGTAGCGGGGTCGAACCCGGCGATGCGGAAAGCCTCCCGGTTAAACGTTCACTCCTTGCTTCAACTTGTGGCGGATTCGAAGAGATGTTAAGCTCAGGGCCGGTTGATGCGGTTTCTGACTCCAAAGGGATGCGTGAAGATGAACGCTCACACAAAA
>CAZSUQ010000897.1:0-2516 GCA_964609935.1 uncultured Thermodesulfobacteriota bacterium
CCAGGGATTTTTCGCGGATATTGCTCGGGTAGTAATCCCTGTACCCTTCTGCATATCCCGCCTGATCAAAATAGGCATGATAATCTGCGATATCGACTGTTAGGACCTTTGTAGAAACGCCCCCCCTTTGCATCCTGGCAAAAACATCATCCGAAGATTCTTCATTCTCAATCCAACCCTTCACCTTTGGTTCTCTCACTTTTCTACAATAATAATCATAGAAGAGAATGCTTCGCATTCTCGTTACGAGACTCTTCACCTTTTTCCTGGCCATTTTTCTGCTTTGTCCCCTTCGACGATCCGCGCCTTCCTTAATGTAAAGCTTTCCTTTCTCTACGGGTCTCTTCCGGGGGCTTTGCTCATGAAGTGAACGGTCAGAGGATTGCCCTCTCTCTTGTCACGTAATCGCATGAATTCGTACGCGGGATGAAAGCAGGAAGAGAGAAGGCTCTTACAAGTTTGCTTTGGCTCGTTTATGTCATGAATCGCTTGAGCGAGGATTTTATTATCATATCATCTTGAAAGCGAAGTCGGAGAGTTTCTTCTCAATGTGGAACCTGTAAACCAGATGCTTCGTCCGGAACTTTGCCACGTGGGCATAAAGATCCATACCGGCCCTCAGGAATGGCGACCCGACCCGCTCCCGGACCGGCTTGCTCAAAAAAATGGAGGAAAAATAGACATCTTCAAGAAGCCGCCTGTGCTCACTGGAAAAATAGGGCAAATTGGCATTCCCCCAATCAAATACGCCCCAGGGTTCAAGGGTTTCAGGAAAAGAAACGTTCAGCTTCTTGACGTACGCATGGAGCGGTGTGCCGGGAAAGGGCGAAAAGATGTTCGTCAGGCCTGTCATGGCATTGGGGTTTTCCGCCTTGAGGCGAAAGATGAGGTCGTTCGTCATGCGGAGATCTTCCACCGTCTCTGTGGGAAACCCGCACATAAAGCCGTAGATGATCTTGATCCCGGATCGGCTCAGCTTGCGGTTGGCCTCGAGAACCTCTTCCACCGTGATGCCCTTTTTGATGAATTCCAGGATTTTCGGTGAGCCTGACTCCACGCCGCACTTGAGCCACCTCACCTGGCTTTCCTTGAGGAGGCTCAGGTCGTCCTCGGTGAGCCGGTTGATGTTCTTGATCTCGATCCCCTCGGCCTCCCAGGGGATTCCATGGCTTTTGATGATACGAATGATTTCCCGGGCCCTCTTCAAGTTGATAAAGAAGTTGTCGTCCATGAAGTGAAACGATCCAACGGGAAGTCTCTTGATCGCATCCTCGATCTTTTCAGCCATCCGCTCCGGGCTCACGGCCCTCCATCGGGACTGGTTGAATTCATGGTTGTAGCAGAACGTGCAGTGCATGGGGCAGCCCCGGCTCGTTTCCATGTCCACATCGATCTTGCCTTTCGTGTGCGCCAGGAGCCCCTCATCCAGGTCCATGAGTTCATAGGGAAGATTCGGCAGGTCGTCGAGTTTGCAGAACGGCCTCGCCGGCGTTGCCTCGGGTTTGCCGTTCGCCTTGTACCAGATTCCATTCACCCCGTCCAAGGATCCCCCGGAGCGAAACACCTTCACGAGTTCGAGCAGGGCCAGGTCCCCTTCTCTCAGAACAACCACGTCGATGAGTGGATGAGATACGGTCTGCTCCGGAAGGAGGGTGGGGTGGATCCCCCCCCAGACGACAGGAACATCGGAGTGGTCCTTGACGACCTGCGAGACCTCGATTCCCGAAGTGATCTGCGAGCCCGTCTTTGCGGTGATCCCCACGCAGGCGGGTTTCGTGCGAAGTTCATCCTTCAGCCTGTCCGCCCAGTCCTTGTGGCGGTTCACATCGATGATCGTCACCGAAAAACCCTCTTTGACGAGCGGGGCCGCAATCGTCAGAAGAGACAGGGGCATCACAGGACGGATGATCTTGCTGTATCCGCCGAGCAGGGGTTGAATCAGAACGACGTCGGACATGAAGGATCTCCATCTGCAAAACGGCCCGGCGGCAAGCTCTCCGCCAGGACGCCAAAGTCAACTTCATAGGGGTTGCAAGTGTCTGAAAGACAAGTAAATATTGTAGCCAAAAACAAGACGCCTGTCCATTATTTGTAAAAACCTCTGAGCTCGTAGAGCCTCACTTTCAGCACATCCAGGAACATGAGAAACCCATCCTCAAGGACGTTCATGGTGCTGAATTCCGAGTAATACCACTGGACCGGCACCACGGCCGTTTTCAGGCCGAATTTTTTCGCCAGAAAAAGGATCTCCACGTCAAAGCTGAAGCGTTCGAGCTTCTGGCATTGGAAAAGCCTTCTGGCGGCATCCCTCCGAAAGGCTTTGAACCCGCATTGTGTGTCCTGGAAACCCTTTACCGCGAGTGTTCTCACAGCGAGGTTGAAGACGCGACCCACCACGTGTCGCCGGTAAGGTTCGTCGAAACGTTTTGCCCCTTCCGCCTCCCGGCTTCCGATGACCACATCGTAGCCCCCCTCCAGCAGAGGGAAAAACCTTTCCACTTCCCCGATGGGCGTGG